>NZ_BAABFA010000001.1:0-193098 GCF_039540515.1 Nemorincola caseinilytica
ATGTGAGGCTCTTTGCTTTTATATATCTACCAGGCGCATGTACACAGGCATCATTGCTTATCTTTGAGCTGATCTGGGCCTTGACGTGTGTGAAGGCAAATATTGCCCTCATTTTGGGCATATGGAATATGCTGGGAACTTCCATGTTATAGGGGTTCCTTGTCGAGATGGTATCTAATGGGGAGAAAAATTCTTTTTTCTTCAGCAATATCAGTTATTCCTTAGTTCCAGCAGGGCCACATTCTCTATGTGGTGCGTATGGGGGAACATATCTACCGGTTGCAGGCGCACTATACGGTAGGCCTCATCCAGCAGTTGCAGGTCGCGGGCCTGTGTGGCCGGGTTACAGCTCACATATACCACGCGTGGCGCACGCATCTTTAGCAATTGCTGCACCAGCTTCTCGGTCATGCCGGCGCGTGGCGGATCGGTGATGATCACATCGGGCCTGCCATGCTCTGCAAAGAAAGCATCGGTGCATATCTTCTCGACATCGCCGGCATAGAACTGGCAGTGCGAGAGCCCGTTCATTGCGGCATTCTCATAAGCATCCTTCACGGCATCGGCCACTACTTCTATACCTATCACCTTTTTGGCCCCGGCCGAACAGAATATACCTATACTACCTGTACCGCAATACAGATCGTAGAGGGTCTCGGTACCTGTAAGCCCGGCAAATTCACGCGCTACACGGTACAGTGCCTCGGCCTGCCTAGTATTGGTCTGGAAGAACGATTTCGGTGATATTTTGAAGCTATAGTTCTCCAGTTTCTCCACTATATGGTTCTTGCCATACCAGCATATCACATCCTGGTCGTGAATGGTGTCGTTCATTTTGCCATTCAGCGTATAGTGCAGCGAGGTGATGCCCGGAATATTGTCCTTCATATGCTGCAGCAGGGCCTCGCGCTCCTCCTTGTCCTCGTGGTGCATCACCAGGTTTACCAGTACCTCGCC
Source organism: Nemorincola caseinilytica (assembly GCF_039540515.1). Lineage (NCBI taxonomy): Bacteria > Pseudomonadati > Bacteroidota > Chitinophagia > Chitinophagales > Chitinophagaceae > Nemorincola > Nemorincola caseinilytica. Next base: position 958 of record NZ_BAABFA010000001.1, read on the forward strand.
GGTAGTGGCCACCCGTATTATCACATTGCGCAGCCAGCCATACTGTGCCCTGAAGTCGTAATAGGGCAGGTTGCGTTCCTTGGTATAATTGCGCAGTACGGTAAGCAGGGTATCGGTGGGTTCGGGTTGCAGGTAGCACTGGTGTATCTCTACCACCTTATCGAACAATCCGGGTGCATGAAAGCCCAGTGCAGGCTCCTGCTCGAATTTCTCGCTGCGTGCCTCTATCTCTTCAAAAGTGCGGTAGCGCGCGATAGAGAAGGTGAATTCCAACTTGTTGCGATAGTAGCGGTCCTGCGCACTGCCTATTATGGGTTCTATGGCAGGCAATTCTACATTGCCAATGCGCGATAGCTGGTCTACTACCTGCTGCTGTTTGTATACCAGTTGCTGGGAGTAGGGTAACATCTGCCATTTACAGCCGCCGCATACGCCGAAGTGAGCGCAGAAAGCCTCTATCCGCTGTGGCGAGGGCTGTACCAGGCGTGTGGTGCGTGCCTGGGCCCAGCTTTTCTTGTCTTTTATTATCACGGCATCTATCACATCGCCGGGTATGGCATTATCTACAAAAAGTACCTTGCCGTCCTCCAGACGGGCTATGCTTTTACCCTCGGCCGCATATGCTTCTATGGTTATGCCCTGTAGCGGCGCGCTTTTTTTCTTTCTCTTTCCCAAACCTGTGATATTATAGTGCGCGAAGGTAGGCAAAAGGTATAAGATCTAAATGCCGGTGAGAGATAGTGATCTCATCACAAGCCTTGTATCCTTTGTGGTCAAAGAAGATATGCAAATAAAGAACGGCCGTACCTACCAGGTACGGCCGCATCTGAAATATGTAGTGTCCTATATTATGCCATGTTGTGGAACACATGCTGCACGTCATCGTCCTGCTCCAGTCGTTCTATCAGCTTAAAGACATCCTCGCACTGTGCTTCCGATATCTCTACTGTGTTCAGGGGTATCCACTCCAGCTCCGATGATATGGGAGTGATGCCCTTTTCTTCCAGCGCCTTCTGCATGTTGCCGAAGTCGGTGAAGCCGCAGCGGATGATGATGTTGCCCTCGCTGTCCTCGCCCACTTCTTCCAGGCCGAAGTCTATCAGTTCCAGCTCCATATCGTCCATGTTCACACCCTCGGGCTTCAGCTTGAAGACACCGCAATGCTTGAACAGGAAACCCACCGATCCGCTATTGCCCAGCGCACCGCCGCCCTTGTTGAAGTGCGAGCGTACATTGGCCACGGTACGGGTGGTGTTATCTGTAGCCGTTACTACCAGTAGGGCTATACCATGTGGCGCATAGCCTTCGTACAGCACCTCCTCATAGTTGCTCGTATCCTTGCCCAGTGCGTTCTTAATGGCAGCTTCCACCCTGTCCTTCGGCATGTTCACCGATTTGGCGTTCTGCATCACACGGCGCAGCATGGGGTTGTTATTGGCATCAGGGCCGCCCTTTTTCACTGCAATGGCTATTTCCTTGCCTATACGGCTGAACTGCTTCGCCATACGGTCGTATCGCGCGAACATGGCCGACTTACGAACTTCAAATATCCTACCCATAGTAGTTCTAGTATTGTATCAGTATGAATTGGCCGCAAAAGTAAGGAATGATGGTAAAATAATATCCATCAATTTGACCGTTCTTTTCCGTTTCTGCGATGTTGTAAGATCCCTTTCTTTAGGTGAGCTTCGGTACATACACAACGTATTTTTCTTCAAAGGACGGCTCGGGAAAGATATCATGCACGCTCCACGCCTGCACTATGCGTTTCATACCTGTATGTTCTATCTCCTCGCGCAGGTCGCCGCCTTTCAGGCACACCAGCCCATTGGGCAGCTCTTCGCCTTTCTGACCCTTGTTGATGAGCGGGGCACCCCAGCGCCAGAGGTCGGCCAGCGGTGCCACTGCACGCGATACTGCATAGTCGAAGGTGTAGCGCCCCTTCAGGTCTTCGGCGCGGGTGTGTATGGCCGTCACATTCTTCAGCCCTATGGCAGCGGCCACTTCCTGTACTACCTTTATCTTTTTGCCTATACTGTCGGCCAGCACCCATTCGCATTCGGGGTAGAAGATGGCCAGAGGTATACCGGGAAAACCACCACCTGTGCCTATGTCCAGTATACGCGCGCCCTTATCGAACGGGCATATCACCGATATGGCCAGCGAGTGCAGCACATGTTTTTCGTAGAGCGCCTCAATATCCTTGCGCGATATCACGTTTATCTTCTGGTTCCAGTCGTTATACAGCTCGTCCAGCATACCCAGCTGTTGCAGTTGTGTTTCCGAAAGGTCGTCGAAGTACTTATGTATTATTTCCAGCTTGTCTTGTTTTTCCATGTTATGTACGGCAGCAGCGCAAAGTTATACATCATCCACCCAATATCGCCCACCAGCCATGTCACGAAGTTCACATTCTGTCCCAGCCTCTTGTTCGTTCTGTCCCAGGCCGTATATGCCATCAGCATTCGCACTGTTATTACCGGCACGGCATATCCCCACCATCCTGCAACGAACAGCCATACAGCCCCCAGCCACATACCGGCATGAGTGGCCGCATAGCTGCCCAGCAGTAGTTTTATGTACCACTTATAGTACTTGCCTGTAGACATATGCCTTTGTTTCTGCCTTGCCCATTCGCCCCATGTGTTCTTTGCCGGTGTGTAGGTAAATGCATCGCGCTCGCATACCACGGCGGTATTGGTAGGCGTACCTGCCACGCGTACCAGCATATCATCATCGCCCGATGGCAGCCTCTGCCATATAGGGTGCTGCATGGCAGCCAGCAGTACCTGCCGCGTGCAGGCGAGGTTCCTGCCCACGCCCATATACGGCATACCTGCAGCCGCATATGCGGCATACTGCATATAGGTATGCGCGGTCTCCCACTGCACAAAGCTATTCAGTGCATTGTCCGTTGTCCTTTCGTATGCGCCATATCCTAGTGCTAACTCCCTGCCTGCGGCCAGTGGTGCTACCATCAGTGCCAGCCACTGCGGGCTTGCAGGCCTGCAGTCGGCATCTGTCAGCAGCAGCATATCATGTTGCGCAGCCGTTACGCCCATGCGTAGTGCATTTTTCTTGCCCCTTGCCTCATGCACGGGTATTGCCACATATTTCAGATGTGCATACTGTTCTCTCAGCTCTGCCAGCACACTTGCTGTATCATCGGTAGACCCATCATCTACCACCACCACTTCATAGTTGGGCCTGCCACTGGCATCGGTATATGCCTGTTGCAGTATGGCGGGCAGATAGGCCCTGAGCAGTGAGGCCTCATTGCGCGCACATATCACTACCGATACCGGCTGAGTAGGGTAGGCTACTGGCTCCCACCGGCGCAGGCTACCTATGCGGCCTGCAAAGAAGACCGCAAAACCGCATTGCACCGCTATGCATACAACAAAGAGAGCCACTATAGCCACGGGGTAAAGTTAGCGGTAAAGCCGTGCCTTTTATAGGTTGCGTTATTGGTTTGTAAATGGCCGCCTAAAGTTTTGCCTGCTTGTGGGGCTTCTATACTTTTATACAAACTACTTCTCATGCATACTACAATGTTCCTCCTCTTCTCCCTTCAGCAAGAACTGCACGACTGGCGCGGCCTGCTCATCACCCTTTTCATAGGCGCTATAGCGGGCTTCCTGGCACAGGTGCTCACACCCGGCAAGGGCTATGGTACTATCTTCACCGTTATCATAGGCATCATAGGCGGCTGGCTGGGCAAGATACTTTTCCGCAACTATCTTTCCTTTACCGGCAATGCCCTTATCAATACTATCATATGCGCTACGGCGGGTGCGTTCATATTGTCGCTCGTGCTCAACCTCATCATAGGTGGCACCGATGGCGATCGCACCAACTACCGCGCCTGATCTGTTCATGTATCATACTGTTCACTTCCCTCTCCAAAGGAGAGGCCTGCCTGCCGGTAGGCAGGGTCGGGGGAGAGGTTGCTCCGGCATTGCATTTTACTGTCATTCAACGTATCTTTAACAACTATTTTTGTACGTTAGGGCCAGCAAAATATCATCACTGAAATGAGCAGGATAAAATTCTTAGTACTATTCGTGTTCATGCTATGCATGGCTGCGCCAGCCGTGCATGCGCAGATAACCCCGCAGGATATGGAGCGCCTCAAAAAAATGGAGGACTCCCTGGTAGTGACCGTAGACTCTATGTACGAGGCCCTCATACCCGATACCCGCCTCGGCTATACCGAGCGTTTTGTGCGCCAACTGGTACGCACCCTGAGGATACCCAACTCATACCACTACGGTTTCGATACGCTGAAGAAGGTCATCAACATCATCTATGCTGAAGATGGAGCCTTCCGCATGTTCAACTGGGCCATAGAGCCCGGCAACCCTGTGCCCAAGCGCTACTATGCCGCCATACAGCTGCCCACGCCCGAGCTAAAACTGATAGGCCTGAACGACTATACCGACAAGCTGGACCAGGGGCTGGAAGATAGTGTGCTTACGGGTGGCAAATGGTTCGGCGCTATATACTACCGCATAATGCCGCAGGTGGTGGGCGGTAAGAAGATATATACTATGTTCGGGCTGAACAATGCCAGCCTGCTGACCAACCGCAAAGTGCTGGACCCTATGTACTTCAACGACAAGGGCGGCGTCACCTTTGGTGCGCAGATATTTGGCGTGGGCTCGCGCGCCAACCCCAAGGTAAAGGTGCAGCGCTTTGTGCTGGAATACAAGAAGAGCGTTGCCGCTACCATGAACTGGGACCCCGAACGGCAGATGATAGTGTATGACAAGCTGGAATCGATGTCGAACGATCCATCGCGCCGGTATACTCTTGTGCCCAGCGGCCAGTACGATGGCCTGGTATGGGCCGATGACCTCTGGCATGTACGCCACGGCATAATGCAGGTACAGATACTGCAGGACGGCCAGGCCCCTGATGAATAATGCCCATTGTTTTAGCTATTGCTCATTTCATCTTGTTCCCGATCTGGGAGAAGGAGGCTTTACGCTGTATTGTTATGAATGCTGAATGGTATAATGCTCATGCGAACATTTTTTGAACTATTTTTGCAGCCGCTTATCCAACACTGGTCCGGTAGCTCAGTTGGATAGAGCATCAGCCTTCTAAGCTGAGGGTCATTGGTTCGAATCCAATCCGGATCACACATACTATTAGTTACCAAAGGATGCTTCCCGTTACTAATAGTAGCTAAATGTCAAAAGGGCCGATTCATAGAATCGGCCCTTTTGACTTAGAATATGTTTCTAATCATCTGCTTAATTGTTCCGTTTTCTAGCTTTAATCCGAGTGGCTTCGAGATGTCTTGCCCTTCGGACAAGTGCAAAGATGTATTGTAGATTATCCCTAACAGAAAGTATGTCTCCGGAATATGAATATTGATTGATTGAGCAAAGTGAAGCTTATTTTTTGTCCCATTTATGCTTTCAATAAAATTTCGTTTATTATCTGGATCTTGAATTAAATCATAAACAAGTTTTTCTATTTGTATTCGTACACCAAAGCATATCGCAATCGGATCAACGATATCATCTTCCAATAAGTAACGTCTAACTTCTCTATATATTTTTTGGAAAAATTTGTCAGGTTTAGCCCAATCTACATTTAGTTTCAATGCCTTAAATTCACCAGTTAAGTCAATGGCAGAAATTGACGGGTAATAATGAAAGTAATACGCATCAACCGAGGCTTGAATGCTCGGCTCTCCACGCTTATAGATAAGTTTAAGTAGTTGTTGGTTTGATTTAATGTTGGTTTCTTTAAGATAATGTACTTTAATCTTAGTGTCATTAAAACAGAAATGATTAAAAAATAAAGGGTCTAAGTGTGTTAATAGTATAGGAAATATTCGACGCTTTTGTCTTTTCATTTCATCAATAAACGTTGAAATATAGTATTGAAATGTAATAAGATTTGCGTCGTCCATGTAGTCGAATATTTCATCTATCACAAGAATGCAGTCTTTCTTTTTGAAATTTCTTCTTGACTTTAGAAGCAGTGCAATGAAAGTTAAAATATCTCGTTGCCCGTTTGATATTTCATGTGCCTTAGGCCAGTTAACAACGAGACTATTGCCTTCGACTTTGGGTTTAATATCAAAGCGTTCTCTTACAGGATTAATTGACTCAATCGTTTTGGTACAATCTTCTTTCTCATCAAGGTAGTACAAATACTTGCAAGCCTTTTTGTACTCGGGTCCCATTTTTATTTTAACAGATAACAATTGCCATGCTGTAAGGTAGGCGTCGATTTCGTCTCTAACTTCGGGAAAACCAAATGAAGAGATTATATCAGCAAGCTTTTTAAATTCATTCAAAGTTTTAAACGTCGGTAAGATATTTACTTGAATCCAGCCTTTGATTGTATTTCCAGTTCCATTTTGCTTATTAATTTGATCAAGTGCAGCAACAAGTGTTATCTGATAGTTTTTTAGGTGAAATCTGGTAAAATCAACCTCTTTCTCAATTCTATTAAAAAGCTGACCGTAATTAAATAAGTTGGAAATATTATTTAGTAGTTTACCTCCATTTGTACCAAAATTGGATTTCATATCAGTTGAATTATAAGAAAATCCAACCTTTGCAGGTATTGTTGGAATTAAGACTGTTGTCACAATATCAAGTGAGGTTTTTGCAAAAGTTTTGCCACTGAATGATTGGACAATAGATTTTGGTTCAGTTTGATTATTTATGACGAAAACATCAAAAAGGTCATTAATTGTATTTTGATTATCATCTGCCAATAGCGTTTGTCCGGTCGTTAAAACGAGTGATAAAACAGGTCTGTTTTCCGTATTTTTTCGGAAATAGTGTTTGTCATCCAACTCTATTTTATTGCTCTTAAGTGAATCAAAAGCAATTGCAAAAGAACTTTTTCCAAAGCCATTTGGAGCAACTAAAATATTAGGTCTATTGGGTACTAGATCCAGTATGAATAATTTATGCTCAATTCCCTTGATATTAGTTATTTCGATAGTTTTTATGTTCATTCTTCAGTAGAATAGTGAGAGAAGAAATTAATAATTTGATGCACACCAAGATACTAATAAATTTTTATGAAATTAATATTAAAAAATACATAATGTTACAGAAGCTACAAGTTAATATCGATAATTGATTTTAATGGATAAATACTATAGCAAAAATCTTTGAATTGGTTCGATAAAATATCAACCGAGATTACTTTTACACAGTGGCATGCGGAGAGCGGCTCCGCTTTGTCTTTTTAAAAGGGCGTTGCGCCGTACCGCAGCAGTGCGTAGATAGTAGTTGTTAGCCTTATATCCACCCCTTTTTTATTGCGGCAGCAATAAGAGTAGCGGTATTGGTGCATCCTGTTTTCTTCAGCAGGTTCTTGCGGTGGGTGTCTACTGTGAGCTTGCTTATAAAGAGCGCCTCGCCAATATGCCTGCTATCCATGCCTTCTATCAGCAGGCGCAGCACTTCTTTCTCGCGCGGGCTCAGCATTTCGGGGGCTGGCGCCAGCAGGTTCTTAACGTCTACATCCACATAAGACGGCTCTCCATTCATCCCTATGAAAGACAGCACGGGCTTTCCCGTTCTTTTTATGTGGGTGATATCGGTATGTACCACCAGTGTACGTAGCACCTTGTTCTCTTCCTGCTGTATGGTCACGACCTGCTGCAGTACCCGTATGTAAGAACCATCTTTCTTTTTTATGCGGTAGTCGTAACGTACCTTGTAGTTGGGTGTCTGCGCCGGCGCGAGCGAATTGAAGAACTCTACCACTTTTTGCTCGAAAGTGAGGAACCAGGGCTGGTCCTCGGGATGAATATTGCTGAGAAAGAATGGCACATCCACATCTTCCGGCTCATAGCCCAGCACCTGTCTTATGCTTTCGCTCACCTTGTCGAACCGTGTGTCGTGCAGGTTGAAGATCATGTAGTAATAGTCGCCTACCTGGAAGATGTTGAGCAATTGTTTGTGTACCTCCAGCTCGAACTGCAGCTCTGCAAGACCGGCATCGCCTACCAGGCCACGCCATACTTTGTCTGCCATGGTGAATATGGGTACATTCATTTTGCGGGCATTTTTTTTGTTCAGGTAAAGTTAGGCATAGGACACATGTTTCAAAAATACCAATTTATAGGTATTGTCGCGCCCCGGCATGCTTTCTAGTTTTGATTTTCAAAATAAAGGAACTATGAAAAAGACATTGCTTTCCAATATCGCCTTCGTACTTCTGTGCTCTTTTATGCTCCTGGCCTGCACCAAGGAGAAAAATGAAGAGAACAAAAGCTATCGCAAGGATTCCAGCAGTTTCATCCCCACAGCAACGGCCGTTCTGGACGACCTGAAAAAGTATACGTTCGGCACAGGGAATTCTACCATTGCAGAGGCGGAGAAGATACTCAAATTCCTGGGTGAAGATGTGGAGATACACTACCTGCCCAACGCTCCGGGATATGTATGTGGCAAGTACAAGTCGGGCTGGCACCTCATGATAAGCCCCGGCCCCGACCCTAAAGATTATTTATGCAACTACGGCAATGATGACGCACATGAATTTGTGGATAGTCCCAACATTGCTAACATCTTCGGCATAAGGCCCAACATCAATACAGGCACCAACATAGGTAGTGGCGGTAGTGGTGGTTCAGGTGGTAGTGGCGGCTCAGGTGGTAGCGGTGGTTCTGGGGGCTCAGGTGGTTCCGGGGGCGGTAGCGGCGGAGGCTCCGGCACCAGCTATGCTATATTTTTTTATGGAAATGCAGCCAATGGCAGGGAGATACAGGTGACCCTCAATGGCACGCTTATACTGCTTTCTGCCGGTAATGCCAAGGTGCTCTATACCAATTGGGGTACCTCAAAACCTACCTGCAGCACAGAGGAGAAACAGAGCGGCTGGGATGCTTCACTGGTGAATGTGATAAGGGTTCCCATCACACAGTCTCACAATACCTGGACCGCTAAAGAGGCTACTACATCAAAGTCCTGGTCCGGCTCCTTCGACAAAAGCAGTAGCTGTAGTATCGTAGAGATCAAATAAGATCGACATTTCCTTATCCCTGTGACAAGACCATATGAGCTCCTCCGCAAAAGGGAGCTCATATGCGTTAGTATTGCCCCGTTCTATTACCTTCGACAGAGTAAAAGAGGAAACCTATGAAAAGCGCATCTATCTTTAAGAATGCCGACAGGATATGGAAGGGAATAGCTAAGGATACCGAGGAAGATGAACTGAATTTTGACCTTGAAGTACATAAGAAACTACTCAGCATCTTCCAGGTAGGCGACTATTACTACTACATATTCAACATCAGGCGGTCGGCCATAGAGTATATGAGCGATGGCATAGCCACCCTGCTGGGCCACGACCCCAAAGCAGTAGATGTGCCCTACCTGCTGACCATGATACATCCCGAGGACCAGCCATGGTTCCTCAACTTCGAGCATAAGGTGGGTGAGTTCTTCGCCACACTATCGCCCGATGAGGTGATGAACTACAAAGTGCGTTACGATTACCGCATACGCAGAGCGGATGGCACCTACATAAGAGTACTGCAGCAAGTGGTGACCATACAGCACGATGGGGTGAACCTGCTGCGCTCGCTGGGTGTACATACCGACATATCACATTTAAAGCCGGATGGCATACCTGTGCTTTCGTTCATAGGTATGAATGGCGCTCCATCTTATATAAACGTGGATGTGAAAAAGGTATTCGCTGCCGATACCACCCTTAGCGTGCGCGAACAGGAGATACTGAGGTTGCTCATAGAGGGAATGACAAGTGTGGAAATAGCCGCAGAATTTTCCATCAGCAAGCTCACAGTAGACACCCACCGCAAGAACCTGCTACGGAAGTACGGCTGCCGCAACACGGCCGAACTTATCTCTTATGCCATTACGAGCGGGCTGACCTGAACAGGCATACGATACATATATTTGTTTTCGAACCAACTTTTACTTTCGAACTGTGCCCGATCGGTATTTATAATTCCGCTACGACAGTACGATCGACACGGGGCTACCAGCGTACATTTGGATCCATATACTATCTTTTCTTCCTGATGAAAAAATATCTGTTGAACTGTTTTCTGCTCACCATACCCATAATGGTGTGGAACATACTTCTTACAGATAGTTTGCCACAACCCTTCTGCCCCGCCGTATTCTGGAAGGATATTCCCCTCGTTCTGTCTGCAGGCGAACAGGTCTCACGAATGGTCATTTTTGCCTGTACGCTGCTAATGCCATTATCCATTACGTCGGGTATACAGCGTAAAGGTCTTGTGCTTTATATCATCGGTACATTGTTGTATTTCGGCTCCTGGCTGCCTCTTATATGGTATCCACATAGCAGATGGAGCAGCAGCTATCCGGGGTTCCTGGCTCCGGCCTATACGCCTTTGTTATGGTTAATGGGCATCGCACTTATAGGTAGCAGGTTCTATTTCCATTTGCCATACAAAAGGTGGATGTTCATTATATTGTCGGTCGTATTCCTACTGTTTCATATTACGCACACAGCTATCATTTATGGCAGGGTCTATGGTTAGCCCGATCGGCTAGCTGATAAGGTATTGAGACCTCATCGATATTGGAATGGAGACCTGGCCAATGCCGGTCATCTGCTACAGCTTATTGAACATGTATAGCTTGGGGGTAAAGATGTGATTGCTGGCATTACCTGCCTTGTCCATCATATACATCTCGAACGATACTGTGTCCGTCATGTCGTGTGTGGGGCTATCTATGCGCGGGTTCAGTATATCTATCGTAAAGTAGAATTGTGCGGTGCCTTTCAGGCCTTTTGAGGGGTCTATGAGCGCCTCATTTATTTCGGGCAGCAGGTAACCAACGAATTGGTTCTTATCATCCCTCAGGTCTTTGATGTATACATCCCTGTATTGGCCGGCGGGATCATTGCCCAGGTCGGCATCACCGTCCTGGAAGGAGAAAAAGAAAACACAGGTATCCTGGCTCAGTACCCTTACCTGGTCGTTCGATACGCCCTGCGCCACTATTTCAGGTATCTTTGACATCGTATTCTCCTCGCACGAGGACAGTACTGCGCTTAGAAGGATACATGACAACAGACCATTACGGATACTCATACTATCAAAATTAATGAAAGGCCCTCACAAAACTGCGTTAATTGATACCCACCATATACTGAACGGCGATAGCTCCACATTTCGTATGAGGGCGCTGCAGGTTTTTCATTACCAGTATACCCATAACGAGCTTTACCGCCAATACTGCGATGCCCTGCATACCAATGTGGCCGCCGTGGCAGAGCTGTGGCAGATACCGGTTCTCCCTATTTCTTTCTTCAAGACCCACAATGTGCTCTGCGCCCCTGTCACGGCCTCCGATGCCGATCTTGTGTTCGAAAGCAGCGGTACCACGGGCACCGTCAATTCCCGTCATTATGTGTGGGATGGCCAGGTGTACGAAGACTCTCTGCTAATGGGCTTTGAGCAGTATTACGGCCACCCCGGGCAGTATGCCATACTGGCCCTGCTGCCATCTTACCTGGAGCGGGCCAATGCATCGCTGGTATACATGGCAAAAACACTGATGAAGATAGGTGGCCATCCGCAGAGCGGTTTTTACCTCAATGAATGGGAAAAGCTGCGCGATACGCTTTTGCAACTAGAGCAGCAGGGCACAAAGACCATACTGCTTGGTGTCACCTTTGCCCTGCTGGATCTTGCGGCCGCATACCCAATGCCGCTGCGCCATACCATAGTTATGGAAACGGGTGGTATGAAGGGGCGCCGCAAAGAAATGACGCGTGATGAGGTGCATGAGGAATTAAAGGCCGCCTTTGGCCTGGCGCACATCCATTCAGAATATGGTATGACAGAGCTGCTGTCGCAGGCCTATGCGCCGGGCGAGGGTATCTTCAGGCCTACGGCCACTATGCAGGCGCTGGTGCGCGATATCAACGATCCGCTCGATGTCTCTGCCACAGGTACGGGCGCACTCAATATCATAGACCTTGCCAATATACATTCCTGCGCATTCATAGCTACTGAAGATATAGGCTCTGTAGCTGCCGATGGCTCGTTCACCGTCCTCGGCCGTATGGACAACAGCGCCCTGCGTGGCTGCAGCCTTATGGCTGTGTAGCTTTAGCGCTACTATGATCTCATTCTCGTTTTCATAGCGCACGGCCCTCTCACTGGGAGAGGCCTCTAGTTGTTCTGAGCCCTTGCCAGTATGCGCACTATATAGTCCATATCCTCCGGCCTCAGTGTGTGGTACATCGGCAGGCACAGCACCCTGCGGCTTATGTCTTCCGATATGGGTACTTCCTGTTTGTCTACATAGGGCAGGGTAGAAAGGCTGGGGTAGAAGTAGCGGCGCGGATATATCCAGTGTTCGTTCAGCAGTTTTACACTTTTCAGCAGCAGCTCTTCCGACTCGAATATCACCGGGTAATAAGAGTAGTTCCACTCTGCGCCGGGCAATACCTGCGGGCGTGTCACCCTTATATGGCTCATTATCTTGTTGTAGTATTCCGACTGCATCTTGCGCGATGCCATTATCTTGTCTATCTGTTTCAGGTTCACCAGCCCCATAGCTGCGTGGAACTCCGAGTTCTTCCCATTCACACCACAAAGCTCGAACTGGTCATTACCTATATGGCCGAAGTTGCGCAGCAGCGACATGGTGCGCAGCAGGTTGGCATCGTTGGTGGTCACGGCACCACCCTCTATGGTATGGAACAGCTTGGTGGCATGAAAGCTGGTGGTCACCACATCGCCATAGTTGAATATGCTGCTGCCCTTGTACTTCACGCCAAAGGCATGTGCGCCATCGTATATCACCTTCAGGCCATGCTTTTTAGCTATGGCATCTACGGCCTCTACATCGCAGGGGTTGCCATACACATGGGTCAGCAGTATGCCGGTGGTCTTGGGGGTTATGCGTTCTTCTATCTTCGCAGGGTCTACGTTCAGTGTGCCGGGGTCTATATCGGCAAATATGGGTGTGCAGCCTTCCCACACTATGCTATTGGTGGTGGCCGCATAGCTGAATGGCGTGGTGATGATCTCGTCCCGCAGGCCCAGCGCCTTTATGGCTATCTGTATGGCTATGGTGCCATTGCCCAGGTACAGCAGGTGCTTCACATCCAGGTATTCCTTCAGCCGCAGCTCCAGGTCGTTCACAAGGGGTCCGTTATTGGTGAGCCATTCGCGGTCCCATATGCCTTCCAGGTAGCTGATATATTCCTGCAGGTCGGGCAGAAAAGGCTTGGTGATGTTTATCATGATACAGATGTTGGGCACACATTATCAACGGCATTTGCAGGCGTTCGGGGTATAATGTATGCTATGTCTATGTGAGTGGGACGAAGGTACAAAAATAGCTTATACACAGTTAGAGGCGCTGATGTATGTCATATCTTTGCGCCCTCTGCCTACAAGAGGTACGCAAAAATGATAGATACCGTAATATTCGATATGGATGGCCTGCTGCTCGATACCGAGCCGCTATGGGGTAAAAGCATGCTGCAGGTAGCTGCCAAACACAAGATACCCATCACCCGCGAGCGCTTCAAAGAGACCACCGGCCTGCGCATATACGAGGTCACCGATCACTGGGCCACACACTATCCGTGGGAGGGGAAAACATCTTACGAAGTGGCCGAAGAGATACTGGACGATATCATAGCCTCTTCAAAGAACCATGCCACCATACTCAGGGGCGTAGAGCAGACCCTGCACCTGCTGCGCCAGAACGGGTACAAGATAGGCCTCGCATCCTCATCGCCCAGGCGCATGATACACGAGCTGGTAGACCACTTCGGGCTCACAAAGCATTTCGATGTCATCACATCGGCCGATGTGGTGGAGCTAGGCAAGCCGCATCCCGCGGTGTTCCTGCATTGTGCGGCATCGCTGGGGTCGAAGCCCACCCGTTGCCTGGTGCTGGAAGATTCTGTGAATGGTATGATAGCCGGCAAGGCCGCCCGCATGCGGGTGATAGTGATACCGGATGATCTGCACTTCGATGACCCCCGCTTCACTGTGGCCGATGCCAAACTGCGCAGCATGGAAGACCTGACACTGGATATGCTGAAGTGATCGGAGAGAGGGGAGGAGTGACCTACTCGAACTTCTTAAAATACAGCACAAGGAAGAAGCTGAACAGTATATCTATCAGGAAAAGGTTGCTTACATACATGTCGCGGTCGTAGACATTCTTCAGGCCCACATACAACAGTGTGTTCGCTATGGTAAGGGCCAGGTAGCCATACACGCCCCAGCGGCGCAGGTCGCATGTGGCCAGCCAGCATATAGTATAGGCTACCAGCCATGCCACCTGTATGAGGCCGCCTGCCGAGTCTGTACCTATGGCCACCCATACCAGCCCGGCTATATGTGCCCCCGCCACAAATGGCAGCAGTATGGGCGGCTTGCGCACCAGGTCGGTCACGAATGTTTTGAAGCTGCGCACTGTTAGATAGAACTGTTATGCAGGCTATTATCCTTTGCTGAACGCGTTCAGTATATCGTATTTGGTAAGTATGGTGAACTGGCCGCTCTCATCCCTTGTCAGTACCGCGCCATTGTCCTTGTTTATGAAGTTGGTCAGGCGTTCCAGCGGTGTGTCCATGCTCACTACGGGCAGAGCCTTGTCCATCACATCGGCCACCAACTGATCTTTCACATCGGCCTGCTCTATGAACATTTTGAAGAGGCTTCCCTGCGATACGCAGCCTGCCATTTCCAGCCCGTTCATCACCGGCAGGTGCTCTATGTCGTATTTCTTCATCAGGGCCAGTGCATCGGCCACTTTTGCATCGTGGTCTATGGTCACCAGCCTGCGGCGGCCCAGGCCGTTTATCAGGTCGCGCACGGTGTCCACTTCCAGCCAGCCGCGGTCCAGCATCCACTCATCGTTGTATACCTTGCCTATGTAGCGGCTGCCATGGTCGTGAAATATCACTACCACCACATCATCCTTCTTTAGCCTGTCCTTTAGCTGGCGCAGACCTGCTATCACCGACCCGGCCGAGTAGCCTATGAAAATGCCCTCCTCCTTGGTGATGCGGCGTGCCATCACCGCGCCATCCTTATCGGTCACCTTCTCGAAGTGGTCTATCGCATTGCGGTCATAGTTCTCCGGCAGGAAATCCTCGCCGAAACCTTCCGATATATACGGATGTACCTCGCCCATATCCAGCTCTCCCGTCTCGAACCATTTTTTCAGCAGGCTGCCATAGGTATCTATGGCCCATACCTGTATGTTGGGGTTCTTCTCTTTCAGGTATTTGCCAGTACCTACTATGGTGCCGCCCGTGCCGGCAGCCACCACCAGGTGGGTCACCTTGCCCTCGGTCTGTTCCCATATCTCGGGGCCGGTCTGCTCGTAGTGGGCCAGGCGGTTGGCCAGGTTGTCGTACTGGTTCACATACCAGCTATTGGGTATCTCGGTCTGCAGGCGGCGGGCTACCTGGTAGTAGCTGCGCGGGTCTTCGGGCTCCACATTGGTGGGGCACACTATCACTTCTGCGCCGTGCGCCTTCAGTATATCTACTTTCTCCTTGCTCTGCTTGTCGGTAGTGGCAAAGATGCATTTATAGCCTTTTACTATGGCCGCCAGTGCCAGGCCCATACCGGTATTGCCGCTGGTGCCCTCTATTATGGTGCCGCCGGGCTTTATCTTACCTTCCTTTTCCGCCACTTCCAGCATTTTCAGCGCCATACGGTCTTTTATACTGTTGCCCGGGTTAGTGGTCTCTACCTTGGCATATACCTTACAGGGCAGGTCGGCCACTACACGGTTCAGGCGTACAAGCGGTGTATTTCCTATGGTCTGCAGTATGTTGTCATATACTCTTGCTGGCATTGTCGGTCATTTTGGTTTCGTGTGGCGAAGGTAATGAATTTTGTACGGCGTGTTCTTCCTTCTCCCGCTGACATTCTGTCACTAAAACAGGTTTGGAACATAAATTGTTACTGACTAAACAAAAATATCTATCATATATGCAGGAAAAAGGCAGCATCTCGATACATACCGAGAACATATTCCCCATCATTAAGAAATTCCTCTATTCCGACAACGAGATCTTTCTGCGCGAGCTGGTATCTAATGCCGTAGATGCCGTGCAGAAGATAAAGCGCCTCTCATCCCTTGGCCAGTACAATGGCGCCATAGGCGAGCCACTGGTAGAGGTGTCGTTCGATGAGGCGGCAAAGACCATCACCATATCGGACAACGGTATAGGTATGACGGCCGAGGAGATCAAAAAATACATCAACCAGATAGCCTTCTCAGGTGCAGAGGAGTTCGTAGAGAAATTCAAGGATGCCAAAGATGCCAACGAGCTGATAGGCAAGTTCGGCCTGGGTTTCTATTCGGCCTTTATGGTATCGGACAAGGTAGAGATACAGACCCTGAGCTACCAGGAGGGCGCACAGCCCGCCCGCTGGATATGCGATGGCAGCACCGAATTCGAGATAACCGAGGGCGACCGTACCACACGCGGCACCAGCATCATACTGCATGTAAATGCCGATTCGCAGGAGTTCCTGGACAAGTACAAGCTGCAGGGTATACTGGATAAATACTGTAAGTTCCTGCCCGTACCCATCAAGTTCGGTACTAAGAAGGAATATGACTATGACTCTGTAGCAGAAGATGCCGAGGACAAAAAGCCGAAGGAAAAAGAGGTGGATAACATAATAAACGATACCACCCCTATATGGACCAAAACACCATCGGAGCTGAAGGATGAGGACTACCTAAGGTTCTACCGCGAGTTGTACCCTATGAGCGAGGAACCCCTGTTCTGGATACACCTCAATGTGGACCATCCCTTCACCCTTACCGGCGTGCTATACTTCCCCAAGGTAAGGAACGATATGGAGTTCCAGCGCAACAAGATAAAGCTCTTCTCGCGCCAGGTATTCATCACCGACGAGGTAAAGGAGATAGTGCCCGATTTCCTGATGCTGCTGCATGGCGTCATAGATTCTCCCGATATCCCGCTCAATGTATCGCGCTCCTTCCTGCAGGCCGATGGTAATGTGAAGAAGATAAACAGCCACATCAGCAAGAAGGTGGCCGACAAGTTGGCAGAGCTTTTCCGCACTGACCGCAAGGCATACGAAAGCAAGTGGGCCGATATAGGCCTCTTCGTGAAATATGGCATGATAAGCGAGGACAAGTTCTACGACCGTGCTAAGGATTTCGCACTGCTGTCCAATACCAAAGAGGAGTACTATACCCTTGCCGAGTACAAGGATAAGATAGAGCCTTTGCAGAAGGATAAGGACGGCAAGCTGGTATACCTCTACACGAACGACCCTGCCAGGCAGGATGCCTTTATACAGAGCGCCGACCGCAAGGGCTATGATGTGCTGCTGATGAATTCGCCCATAGACAATCACTTCATACATACCCTGGAGCGCAAGTTGGACCAGACCACCATGAAACGCGTAGATGCCGATGTGGTGGACAAGCTGATAGCCAAGGACGAAAAGATAGAGTCTGTGCTCACAGAGAGCGAGACCACCAGCGTAAGGGAGATATTCGAGAAGGCCATCAGCAAGCCCAATATGACCGTGAAGGTAGAGGCGCTGGGCTCCGAGGAACTGCCTGTTACTGTGACCATGGACGAGTTCATGCGCCGCATGAAGGACATGGCTGCGATGGGTGGCGGCATGAGCTTCTATGGCTCTATGCCCGATAGCTACAATGTAAGCATCAACAGCAACCACAAGCTGGTGAGCCGCATACTGAAGGCCGATGGGACAGAGCAGGGCAGGCTGGCAAAACAGGCGTTCGACCTGGCCATGCTGTCGCAAGGCATGCTCACCGGCGCCGACCTCACAGAATTCGTGAACCGCAGCGTAAGCATGATATAAGCCCCACCCGGAGCTACGCTCATTCACTTGCGTTCACCCCCGAGGGAGGTTACCTTAATAGAAATGGCCGCTCTTGTGAGCGGCCATTTCTATTTTATGCGTGTACCCATCTCCTCCCCTCGGGGGAGGCCGGGTGGGGCTACTGGAACTCGGTATCAGGTATACCCTTGTTCACTTCTACGCTCTGCACCTTCAGGTTGAAGCTCATACCGCCACCGGCAGGTATGCTCATGAAGTAAGGCACTTTATAGCCGTTGGTACCGGGCACTTCGCGGTAGTCGCTCATGTCTGTGGTTCCGGCTACTTCATTGCCCTGTGGGTCTTTCTCTACCTTGGTCTGGCGCACCAGCAGGCCGCTCTTCTCGTCGTAGTATTCGGTCACCTTGTTGTTCTGGCCGTCCACTACTTCCAGTATGTAGGCCGTAGCGCCCTCTATGGTCTCTACGCCTTTCAGGGTGCGCTTTTTGCCATACTGGGCGTCATGCAGTTCTGCCTGCAGGTCGGCCTGTTCTTTGGTCTCGGCTATTTCGGCGGCATCCAGTTCCTTTTTCTGGCCCTGTGCTTCCTGGTAGCCCTTCGTTCCATCGAACACCTTCTTCTGGAAGGTCATCTTCTTGCCGCCCATGTTGGCATCTACCTGCTCGTGCAGCTTGTTGCCTGCCTTCTTGGCCACCGTCACGGTAAAGGCCATACCCTGTACCTCGCCTGTGCTCACTATTTTCAGGTCCTTCAGGCTGTTCAGGGCTTTTTCGCCGCCTATGGCAGTTACATACTTCTTGTATACGTCCTCGGCGGTAAGGCCCAGGGGTACTGCCTTTGTTTCAGTAGGTACTATTGGCTTGCCGGCATAGTCGTAGTAGTCTACTTTGCCGTCGGCAGAGAAACGGGCCAGCTTGTTGGCTACCTCTTCCTTGCTGCCCGCCACTACTATATTGGCATTCTCGGGACGAATGTACTTTTGCGCCACTGCCATCACATCGTCGGCCGTTACAGCGCTCAGATCCTTCAGGTAGTTCTTATAGTAGTCCTTAGGCATATTGTAACGCTCTATGTTGATGGCGAACTGCGCTATGCGTGCAGGATCTTCCAGCCCTATAGCAAAGTTGCCCGACATGAAGCTGATGGTATTGCGCAGCGTGGTATCGCTCACTTTTTCGTTGCGAATGATGCGCATTTCGTTCACCAGTGCTTCCAGTGCGCTATCGCTCACATTGTTCTTTGTTTTCAGCGTGGCCGCGAAGTTGCCGCATATGTTGTCTTCCTTTATGGCAGAGTAAGAGCCATAACCCCAGCCATGCTTCTCGCGTATGTTCTGGAACAGGCGCCCCTGCGAGCCGCCACCCAGTATGGTATTGGCCACTTTGGCCTTTATCACATCAGGCTGGCCGGGTTTTAGGTCGCTTATGGGGTAGGTAACGCTGAACACGCTCTGCACTGCGGCCGTGCGTGGTGCAAAGGCCAGCTTGGTAGTCTTGCCGCTGGCCACGGGCACAGGGTAGGAGGCTGCGGGCACATCGGCCTTCTGCCACTTGCCAAAGTACTTCTCTATCAGTGGCTTCACCTCGGCCATGGTCACATCGCCTACTATGGCCATATAGGCCACATTCGGGCGGAAGTAGGTCTTGTAGTATCTATTACAGGCCTCCAGGGTTATCTTCTTTACAGACTCCTGTGTGGCCACCTCGCCATATGGGTGGTTGGTGCCAAAGTTCACTACGGCGCTTACATTCCTCACCATGGCATCGGGTTCGTTCTTCTCTGTTTCCAGGCCCGATATCATTTTCTTCTTCGATTTGTCCAGCTCGTCCTGTGTTATCACGGCGTTCTGGGCTATATCGGCCATCAGCTCGAATATCTTTTCCTGGTATTTCTTCAGACCGCTGCCGCCTATCTCCTCACTGTTCACCTGTATGTCGGCGCCCATCTGGTCTATCTCGGCGTTCAGCTTGTCCTTGCTGCGTGTAGCGGTACCCGCCATCAGCAGTTCGGCCATCATATCCCTGTAGCCGGTCATTTCACCTTCCAGGGCAGGTTTTATATCCAGTTGTATGCTGCACTCTATGGTAGGCAGCTTGTGGTTCTCTACCACGAACACCTTCATGCCGTTAGGCAGGGTGAAGCTCTCTGTTTTGCCCAGCGATATCTCGGGCGCGGGACCCGGCTGAGGCCTTATGCTGCGGTTAACGGTTTGTCCCTGTACAGACAACGCAACTGCAAAAGCGAATATGGATAGTGTTACTTTTTTCATTTCTGTTCTGTGTCTTTTGTGCAGGTTAGCTATTATTTTTTACCGGGATCGTTTGCGCTCTCTTTGCTCTTGTTCTCTTCCGACTTTGGCAGGTAGTGTATCACCAGCCTGTTCTCCTTCGTGAAGTACTTGTTGGCCACACGTTTTATATCGTCCTTGCTTACTTTCTTATAGCGGTCCAGCTCTGTGTTTATCAGGTTGGCATCGCCCTGGAAGGTATAGTAAGTGGCCAGGTTGGTAGCTACACCCAGTACTTTCTGGTTCTGCTCTACAAAGTCGCTTTCGGCCTGGTTCTGCAGTTTTTTGTACTCTTCGTCGGTTATGCCGTCCTTTTTCAGGCGGTCTATCTCTGCCAGCAGCGACCTCTCCAGGTCGTCGGCGCTTACGCCCATGTTGGCTATACCCAGCATTATGGCCAGGCCCGGGGCCTCGTTGCCCAGGTCGAAGGCAGCTGTCTGTATGGCTTTTTCCTGCTTGTCCACTACTTCTTTCTCAAAGCGCGAGCTCTTACCCTTCGACATCAGTTGGGTCAGCATCTGCACAGCATAGTAGTCGTGTTCGCCCTGTTTGGGCATATGGTATGCCAGCACCACGCCGGGCAGCTGCACATTGTCGTAGAATTTCACACGCTTCTCGGCCTTTTGCACAGGCTCTACCTCGGTAGGGCGGGGTATGGCCTTGGTACCCTTGGGTATATCGCTGTAGTATTTGTTTATCAGTTCCTTGGTCTTGGCGGGGGTTATGTCACCGGCTATCACCATCACGGCATTGTTAGGCACATAGAAGGTCTTGTAGAACGACATGAACTCGTCCAGCGTGGCCTTATCTATATACTGTTCTTTACCTATGGGGCTCCATTTGTAGGGGTACACCGTATAGCCATTTTCGAATATCACGTTTATCAGCTGGCCGTAGGGAGTGTTGTCGTAGCGCTGCTTCTTCTCTTCCTTTACCACCTTGCGCTGTGTCTCTACGCCTATGTCATCTATTTTGGCTTGCAGCATACGCTCGCTTTCCATCCACAGGGCCAGCTCCAGCTGGTTCGATGGCAGTACCTCGAAATAGAACGTGCGGTCCTGCGTGGTGTTCGCGTTCAGCTGGCCGCCGGCCGACTGTACCAGTTTCATGAACTCGCCGCGCTTGATGTTCTCGCTACCCTCGAACAGCAGATGCTCGAAGAAGTGCGCAAAGCCTGTACGCTCGGGGTGTTCGTTCTTGGAGCCCACATGATACATTACAGACACCGCCACTATGGGTGTGGAGTGGTCTTCGTGCAGTATCACATGCAGGCCATTGGGCATGGTATACTCCGTGAATTCTATTTTGGCCTGTGCCAGCCTGGGTGCGGTCAGTATGGACGCACCAAGCATCAGGCTAAAAAATGCATTTCGCCTCATGATATAAGTTTGGTTTGTCGCAAAAATAGGTTTTGGGATGGAGATCTTAAGATTTTTGCAAAAATTCCCCCATTATTTCACTTTGGGTATGGAAGTGATACTAGCGTCAAAGGTCCTTTAGTCGCCTTACTATCTCAAGGTCAGAGATATTCTCCGCTTCAGATTTGTCGTATATCGAAAGTAAATAAATGAATTTTGCGGTGATCCTGATGTGAGTGATGACCCTGGCACCGCCCGACTTCCCTTTCCCTTTAGAAGTTATCGCCAGTCTTATTTTATAACAGTTGTTGCCAATGGGTATACCCATTGAAGGCTCTTTCAACAAGTCATCTACCAGGTCCGATATGTCGTTCTTAATGGACGGATACTTTTTCGCCAGTCTTTTTAATTCCTTTTCAAAGTCGGAAGTCGCAATGATGCTAAATGCCATCAAGTACCTGTTGTATTGTTTTCAGCTTTGTTTTTCCTTGCTTATGAAGTGTTACTTCATTGGCCGACCGTTCCAGCGCGGCCAGGATCTTTTTTTCTTTGGCAGTGAATTTCGGTGGTTCTGCTATCTCTACAAAGTCGAGATGCTTCAGCAATTCCTTCAATAAGGTCACCTTTTCTTTACTTCTTATATTGAGCACCAGTTGTTCCACTGCCATATTTGTTTTAACTCTGTTACAAAATTACGGTTTAAGATCCGCTCTACCCCCTCATCAGCCTAAATGCATGGTTCCATTTGCCGTCTTGCAGGCCGGGTATGCACCACAGCATACACAGGGGTTCTATGGCGCGGGCAGCGGGGGCCTTGCCCATATCCTCTACCTCCCATCCGAACTGTACCAATATATCGCTCACTTCCTTCCGCGATGCATCTTTATTGCCGCATATGAACATGGTAGGCTTTTCGGAAAATTTAGGGTCCACCATATAGCCATTTCCTACCGAGTTGAACGCCTTTACGAAGTGTACCTCGGGGAACCGGTGCTGCAACTGCTCCATCAGCGACTCGTTGATGCTGCTGAAATATTTCAGTACCCCGTTCTCGGGCGGGGCAGCCGCTATGGGGTTGGTGGTATCTATCACGGTCTTCCAGTGCAGGTTCTGCGGGCCTGCCAGGTCTATGGCATCGGCCGCGGCCGCGCCCTTTACGGCCAGCACCACCAGGTCGCCGAATTTTGCCGCCTGCTCAAAGGTGCCCGTCTGCGCATGTGCGCCGCTGCCGGCCTTCCATTCTGCCAGCTTCGAGGCATCGCGAGAGCCTATCATTACCTCGTAACCGTGTTTCAGGAAGCCGGTACCCAGTGTGCGGGCCACTATGCCCGAGCCGATGATGCCTACTTTTCTCATAGCCTTCTCTTTGAAGGCAAATTAGCATAAAAGCAGATACCTACCCCCATACCGGCCAGTAATTAACATACTGCTAAACACCCCCGATCGTGGCACTGGTATGACCAAATTATATAGCTGTTTATTAGGGTGGTAATACCTAACTTCATACCTTTGCAAAAAAAATTAATAAAAACAAGCTATGAGCACGATGACTCGTTCACAGATCGATTTCAAATTACCTTACAAAGTAAAGGATATTACCCTGGCCGAGTGGGGCCGCAAAGAGATAAGGCTGGCAGAAGCAGAAATGCCCGGCCTGATGGCAATTCGCGAAGAGTATGGTCCCAAACAACCCTTGAAAGGCGCTCGTATAGCTGGCTGTCTGCATATGACCATCCAGACCGCTGTACTCATAGAGACCCTCGTAGCCCTTGGCGCTGAGGTTCGCTGGAGCTCTTGCAACATATTCTCTACACAAGACCACGCTGCTGCTGCCATAGCTGCTGCCGGTATAGGCGTTTTCGCATGGAAAGGCCAGAGCCTGCAGGAGGCCGACTGGTGCATAGAGCAGACCCTGTTCTTCGGCAGCGAAGACCGCCCCCTGAACATGATACTGGACGACGGTGGCGACCTCACCAACATAGTGCTCGATAACTATACCGAACTCATACAGCACATAAAGGGCCTCAGCGAAGAGACCACTACTGGTGTACACCGCCTGTACGAAAGGATGCAGAAAGGCACCCTGCCTATGCCTGCCATCAACGTGAACGACTCTGTTACCAAGAGCAAGTTCGATAACAAGTATGGCTGTAAAGAGAGCCTGGTGGACGCTATACGCCGCGCTACAGACGTGATGATGGCCGGTAAAGTGGCCGTTGTAGGTGGTTATGGCGATGTAGGTAAAGGTTCTGCAGAGTCGCTGCGTGGCGCAGGCGCCCGCGTTATCGTTACCGAAATAGACCCTATCTGCGCACTGCAGGCGGCTATGGACGGTTTCGAAGTGAAGCGCATGATAGATGCCGTAAAAGAGGCCGACATCATCGTTACAGCTTCTGGCTGCCGCGATCTCATCGCCGAGCCGCACTTCCGTGCTATGAAGGACAAGGCCATTGTGTGCAACATAGGCCACTTCGATATAGAGATAGATATGGCATGGCTCAATGGCGCTTATGGTAGCACCAAAGATACCATCAAACCACAGGTAGACCTGTATAGCATAGATGGTAAAGAAGTGATAGTACTGGCAGAAGGCCGCCTGGTGAACCTGGGCTGCGCTACCGGTCACCCCAGCTTTGTAATGAGCAATTCGTTCAGCAACCAGACACTGGCCCAGATAGAACTGTGGAACAACCACAGCAGCTACGAGAACAAGGTGTATGTACTGCCTAAGCACCTGGATGAGAAGGTAGCCCGCCTGCACCTTGCCAAGGTGGGCGCCCAGCTGGAAGAGCTTACCGATGCACAGGCCGAATACCTGGGCATACCCAAGTACGGTCCGTACAAGCCCGAAATGTACAGGTACTAGTAGTTACCTGCCGCACATATACCAGAGAGGCCGCACTCGTTGCGGCCTCTCTGCTTTTATGGCTATATGAATGGCGCGTATTCTTTACTATATTTGAGGCCATGATAGGGAAAAAGACATATTGCCTCGTAGCCGCTGCCGTGCTTACCCTGGCATACGCTTCTTGCAAAAAAGACAGTAATTGCGAATGTACCATTCGCCGCTACGACCCCTATACCAATACCACCACTGTGCAGAAGGTGAGCGAGAATATCTATACAGGCAAGGCCAGCGCCCCCGAGAAATGCGCTGCGAAGGCCCCGGCCATAGATACGTCCGACTATCTATATGTCACCTGTATCATCAATTAGGTCCCGTTGCTTTTCGTGTTCCATACGCTCTTTTTCTGCCTTTAGGGTAGGGTAGAAGAGCAGCCCTGCTAGTATACCGCTTATCAGCCCGCCTATGTGGGCGGCATTGTCGGTATTGCCTGCCATGCCCATCAGCAGGTTGTACCCTACAAAGATGCCTGCGCTTATCAGTAGTCCTTTGCTGGCCGCAGTGGGGAAAATGCCTTTTACCAGCAGTATGAGCAGTGCCCCATATATACCGAATATAGCGCCCGATGCGCCTACGCTCACCACGGCCACATGCCACCACATGCTGGTGACGCTGGCCAGTATGCCCGTTACAAGGTATATGATGGTGAACCTGCGGCTGCCTATTATAGGCTCCAGGAACATACCCGCGAATAGCAGGCCATACATATTGGCCACCAAGTGCATGATGCCGCTATGCAGAAAGGCGGACGACAGCAGCCGCCACCATTGCCCACCCATGGTGGCAGGCCCATAGTTGGCGCCCCAGTACAGCAGGTCGTCGGCATGGAAGGAAACAAAGCCCAGCCCCTTCACCACCATGCACAGGAATACAATGATGTTCAGATCCATGATGATGGGCGTGGCGGCATACCCCTTTGCCAGTACGAACAGCGAAAAGAACTCCTTTGCGCTCATGTCGCTATCGTCCTTCACTGCCGTATCGCTCATTTTGGGCCTTATCAGCATTACCAGCAGCAGCAGCATGCATATGGCGTACGACCTGAACACCCATCCCAGCTTCTCCCCATTCCGGGCTTCAAAGGGTTCTGTCTCTGCCCGCAGCACCATATTGCTGGCCGATGTATAGCGTGGTGTACGGGCTATCGCCTTGTTGTACTTGTCGTGGTCATTGGTATTGCCCTCGTTCTCCAGGTAGGCAAATTCGGTAAGGTCCGCCTCGTTCAGTTCCTTTTCGCTTCGTGTTGCAAATTCCTCCCACTTCTTGTCTTTTTCGGCATCGCTCTGGTCGTTGCTTATGGTCTCGTGGTATTTTTTGCCCAGCCATGCGGCGCACTCAGTACCGGCAGTATCATCGGCCGATGCGAATATGGGCAGCGCTATATGCAGGTATAGGTCCAGGTCCTCATTGTATCGCCCACTCACTTCCGTTGAGCCATATACACAGGCATAGGAGCGGTCTATGTACAGGTCCTTTACCTTGTAGTACCGTGTTGCGGGACTCTTGTTTATCGTATTTATATTGTCCAGCACGGTAAGCTTGCCCGTGGCCGTCTGCAGGTAGAACTGGGCTACTATAGTAGGTATGGCCATCGCGAACCACACCACACCATAGTACATGCTGGCCCAGCTACCACCACGTTTTGTGGCCAGTTGCAGTTGCTTTATCCTGGGGCTTATCCATACCAGTATGATGATCCACGGCAGGCCCATCGGCAGCCAGAACTGCACCAGGTCTTCCTTTGGCGAGAATAGCTTCAGGTCTATCACCAGGTACCAGTGCAGCAGGGTATACAACACTACGAACAGCACAGAGGCAATGAGTACCGGTATATAGATATGCCTTAGTTTATCAATAAAATGTTTCATAAAGTGGCGATGCGATAAAAGATATCGCTCTCCTAAATATATGGATCTTTCGTTCACATACTGCGGGTGGGTACAAAAAACAGACCTGCGGACAAGAGGAGGCGGTCAGTGGCAGTAAAAAAGTATATGCATTAAAAAAGCCCCTTTGCAGGGGCTTCTTGTTTTGGAGATATTTTCAAGGATATTAGTTGCTGGCTTCTTCTGAGTTCACCAGTTCGTTCACGAACTTGGCAACTGCTGCTATGCGGGCATGATTCAGCGCATAGTGGATGAATTTACCATCACGCTCGGTGATAACGATGTTTGCACGGCGGAGGATAGCAAGATGCTGTGAAGCTACAGACTGTTCCAGGCGCAGTTTCACATAGATATCGGTAACATTCATGCGTTTGTTCTCTTCCAGCAGCTTTACTATCTGCTGACGGAGCTTGTGATTGATGGCCCTCAGTGTCATAGCTGCGTTCTTCACAGCTACATAATCCAACTTGATCTGTTCGTTCGAACCTTTGATTACCAGAGTGTTTGCTGATACCGTCGTTTCCATTAAACTTAAAATTTTACGATGATTAAAATGATAAAAAAAACCTTTCTAAAATATTCAGGTACGTTGAGTGTTGTGAATATGTTGCAAACATACTTAATTAAAGCGATATGAAATGCAAAAGATGAAATAAAAAAGTTAACATTGAGTTAAAGTGTAGATGAAAAAAATGTATGTTTAACTACAAGTCTATGAAATACAATTATTTATGAGTATAAACACTTTTAAGGTATAAGGGAATAGCATTTGCGATATTTACATTTCCATTACGATCGTACTGTTCATATGCATATTCTGCCCATGCTCCATTGTCTAATATTATATTCTGACCAAATGAACAAAATTTAACTTTTAGTTTAAAAAAAAGTTCTTCTGCCGCATTGGTCGTTATATGTAAATTTTCGCGGTTCTGTAGCATTTCCGCCATATCTTCCTCCATCATATGCACCGGCGCCAGTATGGTATCGAACTTATTATCGTGTATACTTATGAAATATTCTTTATCGCGCGCTACCAGTATACTGGCTATATACCCGGCCGTAGGGTGCTGCTGTATGGCCGCCAGCGCCAGCAGCGATAGCCTGTCCTGCAGCAGCAGGGGTATATCCATGGCATAGCATATACCCTTGGCGGTGGCCATGGCTATACGCAGGCCTGTATACGAGCCCGGTCCGCTGCATACAGCTATGGCCGCCAGTTGTGCCATAGCTATGCCGGCGCTTGCCAGCGCGGCGCTTATCATATTATTTATGGCCGTAGCATGGTCGCGCAGTGTGCTATTGGTCTCGGTGCATACAGGCTTGCCATCGGCACATACCATTACGCTGCTCGTATCGGCCGATGTATCTATGTGTAATATGTATACCATAATATTGCGCACAAATGTACGGCGCGTATTACATTTGCAGCTATGGAAAAGAAGATAGTGAACACCCCCAGCGCACCTGCCCCCATCGGCCCTTACAACCAGTCGGTGAAGTACGGCAATATGCTCTTCATATCGGGCCAGATAGCCCTGGACCCCGCTACCGGCAACCTTGTAGAAGGCGACATACAGGCAGAGACCCGGCAGGTGATGACCAACCTGCAGGCAATACTGAAGGAAGCGGGTATGAGCTTTGGCAACGTCATAAAGACATCCATCTTCCTTATGGATATGGGCCAGTTCGCGCAGGTGAACGAGGTATACGGCAGCTACTTCGATAGCAGCAATGCTCCCGCCCGCGAGACCGTACAGGTAGCAGGCCTGCCCAGGGGCGTAAGGGTAGAGATAAGCATGATAGCCGGGGAGTAGGTGTCGGGAATTAGGAATTGGGAATTAGGAATTGGGAATTAGGAATTGGGAATTAGGAATAGGGAATTAGGAATTAGGACCGGGTCGGAATTGGGATCTGAATTTTGGAATTTGGAATTTGGGAATTGGGATCTAGAATTTTGGAACTTGGAATTTGAATTTTGTTATTTGGAATTTGGGATATGGAATTTGTCCCCTGTAATTTGTTATTTGGAATTTGTTATTTGGAATAGTAGTTTTATCCTTCAAACTCGTTGGTATATAGTATGAGATATTTCCTCTTTATCCTTTCGGTAATGGTCATCATAGCCGCATGTAACCCTCAGCCCGAAGTTACCCCCAGCAAAGAGAACATGCTTCGCTCTAAGAAATGGCGGATAACAGGTGGTACCATTACGGTAAAGAAGCCCAATGGCGTGGATACCAATCTGAAATACCTGGACTATATAGATACCTGCTATTCGGACGACTACCTGAAGTTCGACTCTATGTACTTCGGAAAGTCATATACCGGCTCGCAGAAGTGTAATGCTGCCGATCCCGAGTTCCAGAACTTCAAATGGAGGCTCTTCAACAACGATAAGAGCATAGACCTGTACGATGGCTTCAATATGATATTCGCCGTTACTACATCTATAGAGCCTTACCGCTTCGAAACACTGGCTACATCGCCCGAGATAAAATTAGATACCATCGTCGGCAGGCTCGATACCATTCCCGGTTTCATAAAGCAGTTCATAGTGCTCGATACCATACGCGAGCTCAGGTACAAGCGTTACCCCATACCCAATTTCGACCTCTATGGCGCCGAGATAACAGAGTTCAGCCAGTTGCTCTTCAAGGTGAAATTCTCCTTCAAGACCACCAGGATCGACTCTACGGGCTTCCATGCAGGTGCGCCCAACAACTTTGAGCCCATACTGGTGAACGACACCGCCGATTACTTCCTTACTTTCAGCTCGTTCTAAGCAGGGTAGGCAGGTATAGGTGTACCGTATTTTCACATTTCCTATGTGCAGGTCTTTTGGCTATATGGATAGCAGGGGGTAATTTTATGCTTTCCCATCATATACCCATATGCGTTCCCTGTTCATTGCTTTAGTTCTGTTTACGGCTACCGTCCTTTGCCCGTATATGGCCGGCGCCCAGTACGAGGATTGGCAAGATATGGCCCCCGAAGGGAAGATCATCAACTATCGCACCCTTACCTGGAACGATTTTCAGCACCTGCAAATGAGGCATGTGGCCGAGGAACTGTCGCAGCATGGCCTGCAGGCGCAGGCCTATGTCATACCCACCATTTACTTTGAGCCCATAGATGCCGAACGACTGGATAATGGCAGGCTCAAATTCAAATTCAAGGTGAAATGTGCCTTCCAGAGCCATGCCTATGTGCGGGACGATGTGAAGAAAGCACACACCAATTATGTGCTGTACCACGAGCAGGGGCACTATGACATAGCGCTCAATTTTGCCAATATCATGCAGGAAGAGCTATGCAGCAAAGATTTTAGCCCTAATGGCTATGATAAAGAGATAGGCGCGATTATAGAAAAACTGTATACGCGATACCATGAGCTGCAAGAGCGATACGATGCAGAAGTGAACCCCCATGGCACCGACGATGTACCCATGCAGACCCTGTGGGATATGCGTATAAAGAAGGCGCTGGAGAACAACTCTATAGAATATTATACAAGCCCGGAAAGTGTAGCCGCAACAGTAAAAGGCCTGGGCCTGGGGCAAACAGTGAAACGCCTGCCCACAGACGATGTAAGGCGGTTCGCAGTGCGGGCGCGCCCGCTCTACTCCGAATTCACCGACGAAACGGCCGCCATGACCAAAGAGCTATCTGTATGGAACATGGAGAAAGTGGTACTGGCTTTTTATCAGCAGCGGTATTTTGTAGGGGAAGAGGGCAAACCTGTTAAGGATTGTTCGCGCTTGCTGGGCTATCTCTTTGTGCCTAATGGCAAGGACACCTACAAGCGCATATTCATAGACACCTTTGTGCGCGACGACCTGTCGCCCAAGGTAAACGCATCTTTCTTTGCCAATGCCGATACCGATGCTGTAAAAGAACTGGTGATACAGACCGTACAGACGCGTAAGGATAATGAGGCTACGGGTGTACAGTATACCACCAGGGTATATGACAACACCTTCCGGGCATTGCCCGGCAAGCTGCGCAAGCTGAACGATGTGGCCGAAAAGCTGGAGAACAGTGTGGACGGCACCGTGAACGGTAAGCCGCAGAAGGCAAAGTACAAGACTGAAAAAGACCTGCGCGATGCCCTGCAGAAACTAGGCTATGCAGAAGAAACACCCGCTGCCGCACCACCTAAAAAGACGATATACCGATGATAGGAATGTGGATAGCGATCACCTGTAGTGCGGGGCTTATATTTGTGCTAACGATAATACTGGGTATAGTGCGCCAGAAGGTATGGCTGGTAATGGTGGCCGTGGTAGCCCTCTTTGCTACTACGGTAGCGGGCTACATCACTTTTGCCCAGATAACGGCCACTGTTGTAAAGACGGTAACAAAGACCGGGGCGGAGCGTACTGCCGAAGAGGTATTCGCTGCCGAATTCGACCGGCCACAAACACCCTGTATACAGGTGGTAGACTACTACGATCCCTCTGTATCGGTACTGAACGATAAGCTGTCCATATGCTTTTCTTCCTGCCCCGCAGAAACGAGGAGGATACTCGGCCGCCGCCGTTACGACGTTGCGCAGCGCATCACTACCGATGTCATGGCCGCCATGACCGAGAGATGCTGCCGCAATTTCGTTACCCCCGAGCGCTTTGGCAGTACCGTGCTGGAATGCCTGGCATCAGAAGGTAAGGATGCCTATACCATGTATATATCTGCAGATAGTACAAGGGTATACTACACACGGCAAATGAAATAGGTCTATTTTAACGATCCCTGTGGTATTTTTTCCACTACATTTATAGCAGAGAACGAAAGTATGAGGATACAACGTGCCGCTCCCGCAAATGAGCTGCTGGCAAAGCTGATATTCCTGGCGCTGCCCACGGCAGTGGTAGGCTATTTCCTGCTGCGCCAGGTGAACGAGTATTACTCTATCCTCCACAACGATGCCCTGCGCCAGGCGCTCTATTTTGCCGCAGGCATGGGTATATCGGCTGTTTTCTACGCCTTTCGTTTCCGTTTCCTGCCCACCTTTGCGCTGCTTATAGCCGCCATGTACACCCTGTACCTGGGGCTGGACAAATACGAGACCGGCGAGTTCGATGCCTTCTTCATAGCGCGGCAATACCAGGTGGCGGCCATACTCTTTGGTACAGGCTGGCTAATGGGGTGGGGCTGGCTGCGTATACGCTACTGGGCGGTGATGGTGGCCACCATCACACTGTGTAGCTGCGTACTGGTGATAGCCAAGGGCAATGTAGAGACCGTGCGCGGCCTGCTCATGGCCTTTGCACCTGCACTGGTATATGGCGTATACGTTGTCTTCACCGCAGAGCAGATATACAATTACAAAGACAAATCCGCCCGCTTCTGGTGGTTCCTTACGCGCAGGCTGGCTTTGTTCCTCATTATATCCTGCGGTTTCCTGGGTGGTATCATCTACTGGCGCCGGGCCGAGATACAGGCCACTGTAGATAACTATGGCGGCAGCGGCAAGGAAGGCCAGAACAGCATGCTGAAGAAGAACAAGGACAACTCCTTCGACCTCCGCGACTATTCGCGCCTCAGTGGCGCCCTTGGCCGCAGCAACGACCTACTCTTCTGTGCCCACATCAACAATTATTTCCCCAATACCGACCTGCCCAATCCTCTATACCTTACAGCATTCTACTTCACCAAGTTCGATACCGCCACCGAGACCTTTGAGCGCGATGCCAAAATACCTTTCAACGACCTCTTCGAGCCCGATCCCTCCAAGATACCCCTCTTCAATACAAAGCAGGATTCATCTGTCATTCGCAACAGCCTGGGCAGTAAGCTGCGCCAGGTGGTAGAGGTTGAGATATACAGCAAGACCCTTTCGCCCAATACTTATCTTGCCCCCAATGTGGGCTTCTTCGTACAGCCCATTACCATAGAGAAGGACTTCCGCGACCAGTTCCGTTCGGCATACCGTACCAAGAGCTATGTATCGGCCCTCAACAGCGCCTACTTCGTATATAATGTCCCTAATCCCGAGATAAAGAAGTTCCAGGAGATGCGCTTCGAGGTACTGCGCGAGGTAAAGGGCTATGAGGGGGTGGATGAGGAGTTCATGAGGTATTACACCTACATGCCCTCCAACCCCAAGTTCGGCACCATAAGCGAGCTTGCTCGCCGTGTCACCGACACCGCCCATACACCTGTAGACAAGGTATTGGCCATACGCAATTACTTCCTCTCTAAGGACGAGCATGGCGAGCGCCTCTACCAGTATACCGACAATCCCGGCATCCCCGACCTGCCCAATGCCTCCAAGCTCATGTACTTCCTCAACGACAATCATAAGGGGTATTGTGCTTACTTTGCCGGGGCTACGCTCTTCATGCTGCGCTCGCTGGGCATACCGTCGCGCATAGCCGTGGGCTTCCTTACCGAAGACCGCAGCGACAAGAACAAGGGCTGGTACTGGTACTATGCCAACCAGGCCCATGCATGGGTACAGGTATACTTCCCCGGCTATGGCTGGCTCGATTTCGATACCACAGTGGGCAACGATGCCGAGAACCGTACTACGCCCCAGCCCGATGGTACACCACCAATGCAGCCGCCAAAGGCATGGCTGGCCGCCGAGGGTGTGATAATGGATGTGGACACCCTGAAGAAGACCGTAAGGATGTCGGTGAAACAATTCGTCTTTCACGACAAGGAATACAAGACCGCACCGCCCACCGAAATGACCTTGGATATGAAGGTGGCCGTGGTATACCGCGATAGTATAGCCATACCACTGGCGCGGGTGCAGAAGGGCGATGAGGGTACGGCGGTATCCTACTCAGAGGCTATGAAGAAACTGGAGCCCGCACAGGGCGAAAGCGCCACGGCCCTGCTAAAGCGTTTCCCCGCCGCCGTCCCTATCGACGAAGTATACCTCAAGCGCAAAGACCTGGCCACCGAGAAGGAAAAACCACCCGTTACCGAGAAGGAGAAAGAAACACCTATAAGCGAGATACTTTATACTGCCCTGGGCATACTGGCCGGTATACTTTTATTCTTCCTCCTGCTGCCCAGGCTGGTACTGTGGTACTACCTGCTGCGCCACCGTTCATCCAAGGCAGGCGGCAGCAAGCCCTATTGGGCATACCGTACCGCCTGCTACTACCTGCATATGTGCGGCATACCACGCGGCACCCTTACCCCCATGCAGTATGCCCGCCAGGTGGTAGACCCGCAGTTGGGCACATCCCTTACAGCCTTCATGAACATATACCTTAAGAAGAAGTACGCCAAACAACCCCTCACCCCCGCCGAAGAGCAAAAGGTAGATACCTTCCTGCGCCCATTCCTGGCACAGGCGCGCAAGGGCATAAAGTTCTCCTCAAGGGTATTCGGCCTGATGAACCCCATACGCTGCGCCTCTTTCTTTGTGATGCCCGAAGAGGAGAATGGGTAGGGGAGATATTAAAGATACAAAGAACAAGACCCGCTCATAAAGCGGGTCTTCTCGTTTCGACCGGAGGTAGGTTCGAGGGCAAATGCAGTTCTTTTCAGGGTAATGCGTGTTAGCACATTACCATCATATGCTATGCTATCTTGTTGAAGTATTTTATATCGAATCCGCCTATCACACCGGCCCGTTTTTGTGCTGCCTCCCATTCAGGGCTTGCCACTACCGCTTTTGCCATTTCCAGGCTCGGGTATTCCGATATCAGCGATATGCTATTCGCATCATCCGCACTCTGGTAGATGCCCGTCACCTTTATGCCCAGCTTTTCTCTCATAGGTACAGCCTCGTCAAAGGCCATTTTCCATTTAGCCATATCTTCCACTTTAATAGATACGATCAGTGTAGTTGCCATAAGTTGTTTTGTTTTTGTTCAAGGCAAAACTACGCTCACTGTTCACAGCATATTTTGACCCAGGTCAAGATATGCTCCGTGCTATTTTTTTTCTTACACGGCTTATCGTTTCCGTTCTTATGCCCAGGTAGTTGGCTATATGGTGTTGCGGCACACGCAGTATCAATGATGGGCGGCTCTTCAGCAATCTCAGGTATAGGCTTTCCGGCGTATCGCTCTTTAATCTCGTCGCCTCTTGTATTATCCTGTTATGGGTTAATGGGTACGTTATATCGAACCAGCGCTTATAGGCAGGTATATTGTTCAGCCCCCATTCCGCATTTTCCAGCGTTATGCCCAGTATCTCGCAATCCTCCAGCGCCTGCAGGTACATTTCGGTTCTCGTACCTGTTCGCATACATTGCAACTCACCGGCAAACCAGCCCTCTTCGGCAAAGAAAACTATATGTTCCTCCCCCTCATCATTGATAAAGTACTTCCTCATACATCCCTTAGCAATGAAAGGGCTATACCGCGGCACCTCTCCCGCCCGGTAAAAATGATCGCCCTTCTTCACACTGAAATGCTTAAAGAGCGCAAGGAATTTCGCAGCATCATCCCCCGAAATATCAGAGACCTTTCTTATCTCCTCCAGCAGAATATCTGTATTCAAGAGTTGGGGCATATTCAAATGTGCTAATTTAAAAACTCCATTGGCGTAGTCTCCGACTACCCATCTGGTCAAAGTTCTCGCTTCGTCCTTGTATAATGCAAGGTCCCGCTTGCTTTCCCCTATAAAAAATATTCTCTCCCCAAATGTACCCGCCGGGACGGCGGTGTTCTACTCTTGCGCACCCGGTTCCAGGCTTATTTTCTGGGCAAGACCCTTTGCCCATTCTATCACCAGTTGCTTGTCGGCAGGAGAGAGTACTGCCTCCTTATGTATCCATGTATAGCTGGAGAGGGGCATAGCGCCTTCTTCCACTTCTTCCACTATTTCCTTCAGCTTTTTCAGCTTGCGGCGTGTCTTATAGTTGCCAAATTCAGAGAAGTTCAGCTCGTCCTTGCCCTCCTCTATATGGTCGGCCAGCCATATGCCCACGGGCTGTACATTGCTGTACCATGGGTAGTGGGTATTGTTGCTATGGCAGTCGTAGCAGGCACGGTGCAGCACATCGGCCACATTCGCAGGTACGGCATATGCGGTCACTATATCGCTCGGTGGGGTTTGGGCACTCACATTCTTCTCGGGTCTCCATACCTGCAATACCGCTAGTACTACCAGCAGGCCTATGCCCAGTACCTTAAATGCTTTCTTCATATGTATAATGATGTACCGCAAAGTAAAGAACCTTTGCGACATACTACCCTCAAAAACGGAAATAAACAGGAAATGACTACTGCGGCACCTCGCCCTTATCTACCTCTACCGATCCCTTGGGGCGTAGTATACGGTACCAGGTAAAGTCGCGGTTGGCCTCCATACCATCGCCATACAGCACCTCTGTGGCCGTGGTTATGGTCACGGGCTTTTCGGTGAAGAACTTTTGGGCCTGCTCGTTCCATATCAGCTCATCGGTGTTCAGGCGTTCGCCCTTACGGCTCACTATCTGCACACTGTCCCACACTATAAAGTCCTGCTGCACCTCGTAGTACCGCGATGAATCGGCGGTGAGCACATCGGCCACCCGCCCGCTATCGTCGAAGAACTCCATCTTCAGGCCTCTGTTCATATCTATGTATGGGCGCTTACCATTGGGGCTCCGCACAAATTCTTTGGCAAAAACGCGCATGGATACTTTGCCTTCCTGACTGTAGAGAAAAGTAACGCCATAGGCCTTATCCTCCTGCATACTATGCTCGCCGGTAAGGGCGCGTATGGTCTCGGGGTCGTTCTTGCAGGATGGCAGCAGGCAGCACAGCACAGCAGGCAGCAGTATGCGCGCTATAGCTATGCCGGTATGCCTGCGTTGGTATGTCATTATCGGGAATGCAAAGATAGCCTACCGGCAAATGTTACTGGTATTTCTTCCTGTCGAACCACCTGGCGGTCATAGATGCACCGAGGGTGAACCTGAGATAATTCTGCCTCATCAGCCCGGCATCGGTAGTACCCAGTATGCCATACTCTATGGCTGCATGCAGGTAAGATACCTGGGTCTGGTAGCGCTTGAAGGGCAGAGACATACCAGCAGTGATGCCATAATAGCTGATGTCGTTACCGTTCAGCCTCAGGTATTCGGTGCCATAGTATGCACCCAGGCGGTAAGTACTGCGCGATAGTACATGCTTTATATCAGTAGCATCGGGCGTGTACTCGCTGCCCAGGGCCAGCCGGTACGAACTGGCCGCAATGCCGGAGTTCATAGTTTTATTGAGCTCGCTTTTGAAATTGCTCCACTGCGTAGCGGTATAGTCAACACCTACACCCCATTTACCCGCATGCGTCAGCATGATGCCGGCGCTGTATGAGAGCGGCAGGGTCATGGTACTACGGGTCTCGGGCAGGTAGTAGGCCGTATCGCGTACTACGGTATCGCCAAAGTTGTAGCCGGCTATATTATACTCCAGGTAGTGTTGTTTCACCCGCTGGTCCATAGTGATGGTGCCACCTATACGCAGCGTATAGAAAGAATCCAGTTTTGCCTCGTACAGCAGGCCGCCCTTCCAGTATATGCCGCCGGTGCGGGTCTGGTTGCTGTATTCGGATATGTAAGACCGTGTGCCATTGGAAACGTCGTAAGGATTGAGCTGGGTGCTCACGAACTGTGAACCGAAGAGGTAGCCGAAGTTGAACCCGACGCTAAGACCCTTGTACTTGGCAGAGCCACCTATAAAGGCATAGTTCAGCGAGCCCTCTCCTTTGTATATGGTCTCGGCACTATCGAGCGGCGAGGGTGGGTTGGTGGTCTTTGATAAGGTATCTCTGAGCGAGTAATAAGTACGCGAATATGGGCGGAAGCCTATACAAAAGCCACTGTTGCGGCTTACCGGTACTGCCAGTGTCATATAAGACAGGGTGGCGGTACCTGTACGGTAGTTGGTCTCGGCGCCATTGACGGTGCCATGCGTAGTACGAGTTTGCCCGGTGCCACCTACCTCGAACACCGCTCTTTGCACATCCATAAAGGAGTATGTGGCGGGGTTGTCGGTATTGACGGAATAGGTATTGGAATATGTGGACGTAAGGTTGGCAATACCCCTTACGGCAGCATTGTTACGGTTCACTAACTCTCCTATGCCGAATTTGGAATAAGGATTATTGTCTCGCCCGTTCCTGGGGTTACTGAGGGATGAGGTGGTCTGAGCGTGCAGCTGCAGACCCGATGCACTAACTAACAGGAACGCGAGGTACTTATTGCGGCAAGGGAACATTATGGTCAAGGATTAGATCGCACCCCTTCATCAACAGGTCAGGGTCGGCAAATATCTTATTTTTAAGCCTGCCTGCAAAATGCGGTGCATCGCCGCCAGTTAAGATGGCGTTAAAATCGGTATAGCGCTCGGCATACATGCTTATCATGCCGTCTATCTCTGCTATCATGCCGTTCACCACGCCGCTTTGTATACAGGTCTCGGTATCATAGCCCAGCAGCAGTGCATCATCCACATCGTACTTCTTCACTTCAGGCAGCATGCTTGTAAAGGCGTTCATGGCCTTGAAACGCATTTGCAGGCCCGGCGATATAGCACCACCGCGAAATGTTCTGTTGTTCTGTAAGAGATTGTAGGTGATACAAGTGCCTATGGAAATGACCAGGTTGTTCTTGCCGGGATAAGAGGCGTGTGCGCCACATACCAGTGCCAGCCTGTCGGCGCCAAGTGTATCGGCAGATAGGTAGGCGTTATTGATGGGTACATTGGTATTGCCGGTAAGTATCACTGCACCTTTTATTTTCGACCTCAGCATCATTTCCAGCTCTACGCTATGCTGCGATACCGAACATAGAATGGCCTTATCGGGCTTGTGCGACTCTATGATACCCGTCACCTGCTCCAGGATGGATTCCTCGGAAACGATAACAGGACGTTGCAAT
This sequence comes from Nemorincola caseinilytica, assembly GCF_039540515.1. NCBI lineage: Bacteria > Pseudomonadati > Bacteroidota > Chitinophagia > Chitinophagales > Chitinophagaceae > Nemorincola > Nemorincola caseinilytica. Next base: position 39,057 of record NZ_BAABFA010000001.1, read on the forward strand.
TTGCCATTGGCGGCCAATGCCACTTTTATATTGGTATTCCCCCAATCTATACAGAGATTCAACGACATCTGAAAGTGTGTTTTATAATGTGCAAGGTTGCCAAAATAGTAAAAATTCGCGCCAATGCCGCATAGGGAATGTATTTTTTTATCGCTAACTATTGCCGCTCAAGGCATTGCAACAGAGTAGCGCAGGCATGGTCTATCTCCTCGTAGGTGATGGTGAGCGGGGGCGCTATGCGTATGCAATGCGGAGCGAACAAGAACCAGTCGGAGAAGAGGCCATTGGCCAAACATCTGCTTAAAGTGTTCATTACATGTTGCTGGTCATCAAGCTCTACTGCCATGAGCAGGCCTTTGCTGCGTACCGCCTTTATAGCGGGATGCACTAACAGTTTGCGAAAGCGTTCGCCCTTTGCGGCCACGGCATCTATCATATGCTCGTCCAGTAGCGCACCCATACCGGCCATACCGGCCGCACAGCATACCGGGTGACCGCCAAATGTAGTGATGTGGCCAAGAACAGGATCGGCCATAAGGGATGACATGATACCGGAAGATGAAATGAAAGCCCCCAATGGCATACCGCCACCCAGCGCCTTGCCCAGCAGCAGTATATCGGGTACTATGCCATAATGCTCAAAGCCCCATAGCCTGCCTGTGCGGCCAAAACCACATTGTATCTCGTCCAGTATCAGCAGGGTGCCGGTACGGTCGCATTTATCGCGTATCTGCTGCAGCCAGCCGGGCGCGGGTTCTATCACTCCGGCCTCGGCCTGTATGGTCTCCAGTATCACGCAGGCGGTATGCTCGTTTATGGCATCTATGAGCGCGCTGCTGTTGTATGCGTGGTGCCATACCCCCGGCAGCAACGGGCGGAATGCATTGCGCCAGTATTCATCGCCCATTACACTGAGTGCTCCCATAGTACTGCCATGGTAACTGTTGTGGCAGCATACCACATCTGTACGCCCTGTATACCGGCGGGCCAGCTTCAGTGCGCCTTCTGTGGCCTCGGTACCCGAATTAGTGAAGTAGATATTTTGAAGTCCCTGGGGCAAGTGTGCTGCCAGCAGCTGTGCGTACCGTACCTGCGGGCTCTGTACCAGCTCGCCATATACCATTACATGCAGGTAGGCATCTGTCTGGTCTTTGATAGCCTTTACCACGCCAGGGTGGCGATGGCCGATGTTGCATACGCTGATACCGCCTATCAGGTCCAGGTAGCGTTTGCCGTCGGTGTCATAGAGATAGCTGCCCTCTGCACCGGCTATATCCAGCGCCACGGGTGCAGGAGATGTCTGCGCTACATGCTGCAAAAACAGTTGGCGGCCGTTCATACTTTTCATTGTGCAAGAATGTGCTGGTAAATATCGTAGTTCTCCTCATCGAAGCAGACGAAGAAGACCTTATCTATCTTGGTATGGTGTTGTGTGATAAAGTCCCTGATGGCCGCGACAGCTATTGCAGCCGCCTCTGCCTTAGGGAAATGGTACACACCTGTGCTGATGTTGGGGAATGCGATGGTGCGTATGCCGTTCTGCACGGCCAGCAGCATACTATTGTAGTAGGCATTGTGCAGCAACTGACGCTCATTACTGTCGCCACCATGCCATACAGGGCCCACGGCATGTATCACATATTTCGTCCTCAGGTCGTAGCCCTGCGTGATCTTTGCCTCCCCGGTCTTACAGCCGTTCAGGAACACACATTCTTCCCGCAGGTGTGGGCCTGCCGCGCGGTGTATGGCGCCATCTACACCACCGCCACCCAGCAGAGACGAGTTGGCGGCGTTCACTATGGCATCTACATCCATTGTAGTGATGTCTCCCTTATGTAGTAGCAGTTCCGTCATTTGCCCAGGGGTGAGAGGTTCATTTCTTTTGCTTTGCCCAGCAGCAGCTCGTAGGCTGCCGCATGGTCGTTGGGGATGATGCCGTCCAGTATGGCCTCGCGTATGGTGGTCTTCAGTATACCCACCTCGCGCGAAGGGCCTATGCCGAAGATACGCATTATATCGTCGCCGCTGATGGGTGGCTGCCAGCTGCGTATGCGGTCTTTTTCCTCTACCTCGCGCAGGCGTATCTTCACCAGCTCAAAGTTCTCCAGGTAGCGTTTTACCTTTTGCCTGTTCTTCGATGTGATGTCGCTTTCGCACAGTATCATCAGGTCTTCCAGGTCTTCGCCCGCATCGAAAAGGAGGCGGCGCATGGCAGAGTCGGTAATGTCTTCCTTGGTGAGGCTGATGGGGCGCAGGTGCAGCGCCACCAGCTTGGCCACATACTTCATCTTCTCGTTCTGTGGCAGCTTCAACTGGCGAAAGATCTTGGGCGTCATACGTTCGCCCACTACTTCATGCCCATGAAAGGTCCAGCCATGGCCTTCCTCGAATTTTTTGGTGGCGGGTTTGCCTATATCGTGCAGCAGGGCGGCCCAGCGCAGCCATAGGTCATCGCTTTTGGCGGCGGTATTGTCTATTACCTGCAGGGTGTGGTAGAAATTATCCTTATGGCCCTTGCCTTCTACTATCTCTACCCCGGACAGCGCTACCATTTGCGGGAAGAACTCCTGCAGCAGGCCGCTGCGGTACAGCAGATCCAGGCCTATGGATGGGGTAGGTGTGGCCATTATCTTGTTGAGCTCGTCGGTGATGCGCTCCTGCGATACGATCTTTAGCCGCGACCTGTTGCGCCGTATAGACTCGAATACCTCGGGCACTATAGCGAAGCCGAGCTGTGCGGCAAAGCGGATGGCGCGCATCATTCGCAGCGGATCGTCGGAGAAGGTGGTGTCGGGCTCCAGGGGGGTACGGATGATCTTGCGTTCTATATCGCCCAAGCCGTCGAAGGGGTCTATGAGTCTGCCATAATTGTTGCTGTTAAGGCTGATGGCAAGGGCATTTATGGTAAGGTCTCTGCGGCGTTGGTCGTCCTCTATGGTGCCCTCTGTGACCTCGGGCTTGCGCGAGTGGGCGGCGTATGATTCTTTGCGCGCGCCTACGAACTCTACATCTATGCCATTGTACCTGAAATGAGCAGTACCGAAATTCTTGAAAAAGCTCACATGCGGGCGATGGGGAAATGTGGCCGCTACCGCATGTGCAAGGGCTATGCCATCGCCGGTACATACTATATCTACGTCTTTGGTAGGGCGGCCCATTATCTTATCGCGTACAAAACCGCCTATGAGGTAGCATTCCAGGCCCATGCGGCCTGCCATGGCACCTATAGTGCTGAACAGCTTTTCTTCTTCGGCGGTGCAAACGATATCCATACAGGCGCAAAGCTATAGCAGTAGCGGCTAAAAACGAATAGAAGGGTAGCGATAGTTAATGCTTTGGACATTGAAGCGGTACGATATACGATCTATCTCTTCCGAATGCCACCGTGTACCTGCAAGTTCTTATTTCATAATGTGTTCGCCCCGGAGAGGCTAAAGGTTTGTAGTAACGATACGAGTATATGATACATGTGCCCCGTAGGGGCTTACCTTATAAAATGCCGGTAGCTCCTGGCGGAGCAAACACCTGATCAGGGGATATTTCCTACAAACCCTTTTGCTCCTACGGAGCATTATGACGGAACTTATATGAAGGCATGGTAGCCCGATGCGGAGAATGCGAGCATAAAATGACAACATTTTTTTGTTTTCAAAAAAATACATAGATTTGTGATGCATTTAGTAACGATACAACACAAAGCTATGAATCAGACAGAATTATTGAAGGGTACACTGAGCACGATGATACTGAAGCTGCTGGAGCAGAAAGGAAAGATGTACGGCTATGAGATAACACAAATGATAAGGTCGATGTCGGATGACAAGATACTGGTAAAGGAAGGTTCGCTATACCCGGCGCTGCACAAGCTGGAGGCCGATGGCCTGGTGACCACAGAGGAGGTATATATAGGCAAGCGCGTGCGCAAGTACTATGCGCTGACGGCGCCGGGCAAGAGCGCTACGAAGGAATCGGTAGATGAGCTGCTGGAGTTCCTGAATACCATTCATACCATCATCACATCAAAACCACTGGCAACATATGGCGCAGCTTACTGATGAACAGGTAGACCTGATACAACTGCGCATAGAGGCAGAGGTATGGGACAGGGACCTGCGCAACGGCCTGCTGGACCACTACTGCTGCTATATAGAAGAGCAGATAGATAGCGGCGCCGACTTTGAGGCCGCATACAATACCGCATTCAGGGCCATAACGCCCAACGGGATGCAGGAGATACAAGAAGAACTTTTTTTTCTGATAAACTTTAAAAAACAAACGAACATGAAACGGATGATCTATGGCCTGGGATTCACGGCCGCGTTTATGATCTCTACGGGCATTATGTTCCGTAGTATGCACTGGCCGGGAGCGGCAGTGATACTGGTATGGGGTTTTGCCACACTGCTGCTGACGGTATGCCTGATGATGGCGACATCGCTAAAGCAGATGGCAAAACAAAGCAGAACGTACAACCTGAGGATATTCTCGGGGCTGATAGCGGGCGTGCTTATCGCATCGGGCAATCTCTTCAAGCTGCATTCATTCCCCACTGCCAATATGCAGATGGTGGCAGGGATGTTCATCCTGAACTTTGCCTTCCTGCCCATGCTTTTCTTCCAGCTCTATAAAAGGGCTATAGGGCAGCAATGAGCCGGTAAGCACTGAAAGCAAGAGGGCCATCTTTTGAAGATGGCCCTCTTGCTTATTATACGGTCGGTTCCCTTAGCGTATGCTGAAGTGCATAGACCTTGTACCCGATACCGAATGGACACTTAGTATATACACGCCTGCAGGCATATTGCTCAGGTCTATCGTTTCTTCCATCATGTGCCCTGTTGTCTTTACCTCCCTGCTGTACACCATCTGGCCTATCAGGTTGGTCACCTTTATAGTAGCGGCATTATCGGTCATTGAGCCCTGCAGAGAGAACACGCCATTATTAGGATTGGGTATGATAGCCATATTGGTATTGCCATCTATATTGGCCACACCTGCGCCGGTGGTGTTTATCACTATCGATTTCAGTGTAAAGTTAGCGCATGGGTCGGTGTTGGTCACTTTGCAGGTCACTATGTCGCCATTTACAAAGCTATTGCTGTTGTAGGTATTGTTGGTAGCGCCCGGTATCTGCGTACCGTTCACATGCCATTGGTAGGTCACGGCGCTGGTGCCGCCGGTCTTGCTGGCTACCAGGGTCACCATCGTACCGGGGTCCACCATTGTGCCCGGTGTAGCAGCTATGCTCACTACCGGCAGCGATGCCGATGGTATAGTGGTCATAGTGATATCGGTGCTCAGTGCAGTATCTATGCTGCGGCATATATAGTTGCTGGTTATCATACAGTACACAACATCGCCATTGGCAGGTGTATAGGTATATGTAGGGCCTGTGGCCACATTGATGCCGTTCTTGGTCCAGCGATAGCCGGGGGCAGTACCGCCCAGTACCGGTACTGCAGAGAATGTCACCGGCCTGCCTTCGCAAGATGGGTTGCCCGGCGCTACAGATATGTTCACACCGGGTGTGCCCAATGGGGTCACTGCCATGGTCATGGTAGTAGTGGCCGTATCCGGCACAGCACATATGCCACCGGGGTATAGGGTCACACGCACTACATCGGCATCGGTGGGCACATACGAATATGTGGTGCCTGTACCTACCAGTGTGCCGTTCACATACCAGTTATAGGCAGGAGAGGTGCCTTCGTTCACGGGGTCGGCAGTGAAGGTGACGCCTGTGCCCGAGCAGAGCGTACCTGTAACAGACGATATTATATCTACATCGGGTGTTACAGGTGGTGCCACTGTCACTACAGCGCTGCCGGCCATATTGCGGGTACATGTGGTAGCAGGGTTGGTGGCTGTGGCAGTATATGTGCCGCCTGTAGTGAAGGTGCCGAACGATATGGGACCGCCCGGGGAACTGGATACGCTGCCTACCAGTGTAGCACCATTGTACAGGTTGTGATCCATACCTGCGGTGGAATTGTCAAGGCCTATAGATACTCCCGATCCGCTGGCGCAGAAGCTGCCGCCACCGGTCACATTGAACACTGCCGGCAGTGGGTTCACGGTCACGGTAGATATAGCCCTGCAAGACGGCTGGAACATGTATGTGATATTGGCGGTACCCGCTGTCAGTGCATTCACGGTTCCGCTGGTAACGGTGGCTACTGCAGTGTTAGATGAAGACCATGTGCCGCCTGCAGGTGTACTTGTAAGTACTGTGGTACTGCCCGCGCATGCGCTGAGGGTGCCTGACAGTGCAGTAGGTATGGGGTTCACTGTTACAGTGGCCGTTACGGTACATGTGCCGCCTATATGTGTAATGGTGGCAGTGCCTGCAGTGGTGCCGCCGTTTACAGTGGCCGATGTCACCGTGCTGCCGCCTATGGCCGCTATACTGGTATTGCTGCTGCTCCATGTGCCGCCCGCTACGTTATTGGTAGTGTTCAGGGTCACGCTGCCCGATGTGCACATTACCATAGTACCGGTAATGGCAGGGCAGTAGTACATGGCCACGCTGTCTATGGCAGGTATGCCTATGGGTGCAGTACCATTGTTCACATAGGTGTACGCCAGGCGTATGGTAGTACCTGCATAAGCAGTAAGGTCTATAGGCCCTACCTGTACATAGCCGGGATAGGCGGTAGATGTATTGTTGTATATACGCGTATACAATGGGCTTACAGTAGATCCTGCTACCGGTGCCGGTGCCGCATTGGGTGATACCGACACTATCAGCGAGTCTCCCATAGGGTCTACCACAGGCTGCCTGTAGCGGAATGAGAGCATCACATTGGTAGCGCCTGCGGGTATCACCAGGCCACCTCCTATACGGTAAAAGTGATTGATGGAGGCATTGTTGGTGCCTGTATACATGGTGGTGGTACCTATATAGGCGCCGCGCATACCGATATTGACACTGCCATTGCCTACTACCCATGGGTTGAAGCCTCCGTTCGCCTCTTGCCAATTGCTGGCCGCGAACGTAGGACCATTCTCAAAGCCACCGCTGTTGGTAGGTGTCATCAATGCTACTTGTGCGTGCCCGCAAAATGCGGCCATGCAGCTAAGAAGAGTAAAGTATAGCTTTTTCATCCTGCTTGTATTGACTATGTGTAATGGATAAGTAGTTAAATAGTTGCGTTAAAATAATAGAGATGTAGCCCGGTCACGGGAGCGGCTATAAAAATAACAATATTTTATCGACATTTTATTACCTATTTTCCCGGCGGCTGCAATTTGTTTGTCATGTTCACTCATATGCATACTATAACACATCATTCTCCGTTTAAAAATATATTATGCATATATCCCTTTACCTTTTGCGATACTTGACCATAATATTGCTTTGTATGCCTTTTGTTGCATGCCACAAGAGCGATGGCAATAATATAGAACGCGCACGCTACCATACGCTTGTAATGCTGGATGCAGCGCATGGTGGCGCAGATACAGGCACCACGAATGCCGACGGCAAGCAGGAAAAAGCCATGGTACTTGCCCTTTGTAAAGAAATGGCCGCTATGGCGCCGTTATACAATATAGAAGTACTGCAGACCCGGAATGATGATACGGATCCGCCTTTGGGAACGAGGATAGGTGTGACCATTGCAGCAACTCCCGATGTTTTCTTATCCCTTCACATAAACAAAGCGCCCGCCGGTACGCCCGCCAGGATATATGAGATATTCTTAGCGCCCGATGAGCCCTTCTTCGCCGAAAACAGCATACTCACAACTGCCATTCTTTCCCGCCTTGCAGTGGCCGGAAAGGATACCGTTCGCACCTACAAGAACGCCCTGATACTACGGGGGCATACCCAGCCGGCTCTTGCTGTAGAGTGTGGCGATATAGGTAAGCCCGATGATGTGGCCACTATGGAAGACCGCGAGCAACTGTGCCGCTACCTGCTGGAAAGCATAGTGACCTACAGCAATGCACGGTAGGGTGCGGAGAACGGCTATTTTTGCCTATATTTAAGGTATGCAGCTATACATGTTCGCCATAATGCCGCTTGCCGGTCTGGAGCAGCGTATAAGTGAGGAAAGGAAGGCATTTGCCGAGCGGTACAATTGTGTGAAGGCCCTGAAGCCGCCCGTACACATCACCCTATACGAGCCTTTCAAAGAAGATCCTGCCATTGAGCAGAAATTACAGGGGCTTGCCCCATGGGTGGCACAGCAGGCGCCTGTATCCATAGAGCTGAACGACTTCAATTACTTCAACAACCGCAAAAGCCCGGTGGTATACATAGATGTGGTAAAGAACGAGCGCCTGAGGGAGCTGAGGAAGGGCTTTGTACAGCAGTTACGAAAATATATACCTGTAGCGCCGCAGGAGCAAGAGTACAGGCCGCACTTTACCATAGGCTACAGAGATGTACCGCCGGGGCTGATGCCGCAGATAATAGCCGATCACAGTATGCGCCGCTTCAAGGGCTCTTTTGTGGCAGACAAGATATACCTGTGGCGGCACGATGGCGCCAACTGGCAGATACTGCACGAGTTTCCCATGCTGGGCATCAATGCAGCCCCCACATTGTTCTGATACGCCTGCACTAAAAAAGAGAAAGGACACCTATGACCGGTGTCCTTTCTCTTTTTTTCTGTGAGGAATAGGCTATGCCTCCTCCATTTCTTCTTCTTCTTCGGCGCCCTCATCCTCTGTTTCCTGGTCGGCCAGTGGGTTCACATCGCTTTCTGCTATCATGGTCAGGTGGCGGTCTGTGTCCTCTTCCTCGTTCAGGGTCTTTTCCAGCAGGCGGGCGGCCTCGTTATGTCCCAGTGTCAGGGCCACCTGCACCAGGCTGCCATAGCTGGCTATCTCATAATGTTCTACCTTCTGGGCAGCTATTATCAGTGCTGCATCGCGTGTCATAGAGCCTTCTTCTGTCTCTTTTATCATCTCTTCGGCCTCGTTCACCAGTCCTTCCATGGCTGCGCATTTTTTGCCCTGGACAGGTGCGCCCAGCAGGCCGAATACGCGCTCCAGGCGGCTTGCATGTTTCTTTGTCACATACAGGTGGTCGTCAAAGGCATCCTGCAATTGCTCTGTAGTGGCCGCTTTGCTCATTTTTTCCAGGGCTTTCACCAGGTGTTGCTCGGCCCAGTACATGTCCTTCAGCATGTCCATGAACAGTTTTTCAAAAGGGGTCTCTTCTTTTTCCTCCTTCTGCTGCTGTTCTTTCTTACTGCTTTTTGTAGCAGATGCCGGATTGGCTTTTTTGCCAGAGCCACCTGCATTTGCTGTGGTCTTGCCGGCTGCTCCGTTCTTTTGGCTGGTCGCTGTTCTCATAAGAATGTGGTCTTTAGTGTTGTTCGTGCTTTAGGTTTTTGAAGTTAGGCTTCCGGTAAAATGTTACCGGAAGCCTTTGATAGTATGCAGATGAATAAAAGATCACATTATATTGTTATCGCGCTCATCGTTGCGGGTACGCGAAGACCTGTTGCCACTGTCAGACCACTGCTGCTGGTCGCGGCCTGCGCTGCCGAACCCCCTGCGCTGTGATCCGGAGTTGCGCGAGCTGCCGTACGAAGACGAGTTGCGGTCGCTGCCATAGCTGCTGCGGCCATAGCGGTCGCCGCCGTTCTGGTCGTTGTAAGAGTTGTAGTTGTTGCGGCCGCCCTGGCCATATTCGCCCTGTCCGCTGCGGCTACCATAGTTGCTGCCATAGCTACCGTTGTCGCTACCATAGTTGCGGTTGCGGCCCTCATTGCCCCAGCCACCCTGTGAGCCACTGTTGCGCTGTGAACCGTAATTGCCTTGCGAGCCCTGCGAACCATAGTTGCGCTGTGAGCCGTAGTTACCTTGCGAACCATAGTTGCCACGGTTGCCATAGCGCTGGTCCTGGTCGTTGTTGTAGCCACGGTTGCCACCGTTGCGCGAGTATTCGTTCAATCCCTGGCGGCCATATTCCGAAGAAGAGTTGCCACGGCCATCGTTGTAAGACGAGCGTCCGCTGCCGAAGGGAGAATAACCGCCCCTTTCTGTGCTACGGTTCACATCTTCGTTGTAGCCCCTGTTGTTGCTGCCATTGCGACCATTGCCATAGTTCTCGTTGCGGCCGTTGGTGCCGTAGTAATTAGCGCTATTGCTCTCGTATTCGCTGCCGTAGTTCTCGTAGTCATCATCATCGAACGCGGCCGAGCCGGTGTACTGGTCATCATCATCGCTATCGTTGTAGCTGCTGCCATACCTGCTGCTATTGTCGTTATAGCCGCCCCTTGTTTCCCTGTCCGTTGTGTTGTAGTTGTTCCTGTTGTTCTGATCGAAGTTGCGATCGTTCCTTCTTTGTGTCATAGTTCTGGTTTTTAATAGTGAATGAATGTTCAGATGGTTTATTTTTAAAAAGAACTTCTCTTATTTCTTGCCATTGGTACGCATGGTGTCGTGCGGCCATTTCGGCGGCTGGTTCTGAGGCCAGCCTGCAGTATCTCTGCCTATTATGGGCGATCGGCTTTGCGACCGCGCCTTTTTCGGCACGCGTTTGCTCTTCCGGCTGGTATCGGTCTGTGCATGGGTATGCGTAGCAAATAATAGCACGCATACCGATAGTATGATATATCTCATATGCCCTGTGTTGTAGTAGATGTAATTCCTATCCTTCGCAGATGTATTGTCTTACCCTCAGTGGAACACAAAATTACCACGCCCTGCAGCCCTATACATTACACTGTTCTGTGCCGGATCTATATATTTCCCACAGGTGCAAAAAGGAAATATAAAATGCCATGAAACACAATATGGGCGCATATTTTCGCCCATTGGCAGGGTGCTGTCCCCATTATTTTGTTCTGTACCGTATCTCCATATGGCACACTTCCTTTACCGCAAGGGTAGGGGAAGTACAAAATACACGGCATCAACTTATTTTGACATTCCCCCATAGATGCATCTGTCTGCTTTTTTATTACATTTGCCCCGCATAATTCAAACATTTACTTACCTAAACAATAAAAGCATTATGGCATACGACGTGATCGTAGTAGGAAGCGGACCGGGCGGCTATGTGGCAGCTATACGCGCCTCCCAGCTCGGGTACAAGACAGCGATAGTAGAAAAGGAGAACCTCGGCGGTATATGCCTCAACTGGGGCTGTATCCCTACCAAGGCGCTCCTCAAATCTGCCAGTGTGTATGAGAACTTTACGCACGCTGCCGATTATGGTATTGTCGCTACCGATTTCAAAGCCGATTTCGGTGCGGTCATCAAACGCAGCCGTGGTGTGGCCGACAAGATGAGCAAGGGCATCCAGTTCCTGATGAGGAAGAACAAGATAGATGTTCTCGCAGGCATGGGTAAGCTCAATGGCAAGAAGGAAGTGGAAGTGACCGGCGCCGATGGCAAGACCACCGCGCACCAGGCTCGCCACATCATACTGGCCACAGGTGCGCGCAGCCGCCAGCTACCCAACCTGCCCATAGATGGCAAGAAGGTGATAGGCTACCGCGAGGCCATGGCCCTGCCGCAGCAGCCCAAAAGCATGATAGTGGTAGGCTCCGGCGCCATAGGTGTAGAGTTCGCCTACTTCTACAACAGTATAGGTACCAAGGTGACCATCGTAGAGTTCCTGCCACGCATAGTGCCCGTAGAGGACGAGGACGTATCGAAGGAGCTGGAGAAGATATTCAAGAAGAAGGGTATCAACGTGATGACCAATGCATCGGTAGAAAAGGTAGATGGCGCTAGCGAAGGCGTGAAAGCTACCGTGAAAACAGCCAATGGCGACATGGTGCTGGAGGCCGATGTGGTACTGAGCGCCGTAGGTATCAGCGCCAATATAGAGAACATAGGTCTCGAGGCCCTGAACATAAAGACCGACAAGGGCAGGGTAACGGTAGACAAGCATTACAAGACCAATGTAGATGGTGTATACGCCATAGGCGACATAACCCCCGGCCAGGCGCTGGCGCATGTGGCATCTAAAGAAGCCATCATATGCGTAGAGGCCTTTGCCAACAAGGAAGGTAAATACCACCATGTACCCGAGGCGCTCGATTATGGCAATGTACCGGGCTGTACCTACTGCTCGCCCGAGATAGCCAGTGTAGGCCTTACCGAAAAGCAGGCACGCGAGGCCGGTTACGAGGTGAAGGTGGGCAAGTTCCCCTTCTCGGCATCGGGCAAGGCCACTGCAGCAGGCGCACAGGAAGGCTTCGTAAAAGTGATATTCGATGCCAAATACGGCGAATGGCTGGGTACGCACATGATAGGCTACAACGTAACAGAAATGATAGCCGAAACAGTGGTGGCCCGCAAGCTGGAGACCACATGGCAGGAAGTGCTGGACAGCATACATCCGCATCCTACCATGAGCGAAGGTATAAAGGACGCCGTAGAGGTAGCGCTTGGCGAAGCCATACACCTGTAACAGGCACACAGAACTATATAACAGAAAGGCCGGGCAAATGCCCGGCCTTCTTCATTTATCTTCCTGCGTTCGGAGGTCTTTTATAATTCGTCATACTCAGTACCGGATAACACTCCCTCTTCTTTAGAGAGGGTCGGGGTGAGGCTTAAAGGGAATGCCTACCTCGTACCCGTGAATTTCTCCATAGTGGCCGATGTTGCAGAGCTTATCCCTTCCGACCTCACCACATTGCGTATCGTCATGAATATGATGCGTATATCCAGTGCAGGGCCCAGGTTATCTACATACCACACATCGTAGGCGAATTTCTGCTCCCAGCTTATGGCGTTACGCCCGTTCACCTGCGCCCAGCCGGTAATGCCGGGGCGCACCTCGTGGCGGCGTTTCTGGGTCTCGTTGTATAGTGGCAGGTACTCTACCAGCAGCGGGCGTGGCCCTATCAGGCTCATGTCGCCCTTTATCACGTTCAGCAGTTGCGGTATCTCGTCCAGCGATGTCTTGCGCACAAAGCTGCCTATAGGTGTCAGCCGTTCGGCATCAGAGAGCAGTTCGCCGTTCGCGTCCTTGCGGTCGTTCATCGTTTTGAACTTTATGACCCTGAACACCCGCCCATGCCTGCCCGGCCGTGGCTGTGTAAAGAATGGCTTGCCACCGTTGGCAATGGCCAGCAGTATTACTACTGTGAGGAACACCGGGAAAAGCACAATGAAAGCCACAAGCGCTATCAGCACATCGGCAAGTGGTTTGATGAGGTTCCTGTACATCTTTAGTGCTGTTACTCCGGATCGGCCAGTTTGGTGCCCGTTTGTGTAAATACTATCAGCCGCTTCTTGTATAGCGCCCCCAGTGTCATTTTGAACGACTTCTTGCTCACCCCGAAGTAGGTGTATATATCGTCCGGGTCAGACTTGTCGTTGTATGGCAGGTAGCCGCCATTGTTCCGCAGCATTTCCAGCATGCGTTCTTCCTCATCCCTTACCTTGGCATACCCCTTCACGCCCGGCGAAACATCTATTTTGTTGCCCGGCCTTATGGTCTTTATATAGCCGCGCATGCGTTCGCCTATCTCCGGCTCGCGAAACAGCTCGTTATAGTGCAGTACGCCCAGGTGCTTGTTGTTGATGATCACCTTATAGCCAATATCTGTCTGCTGAAAGATAACGATGTCCACTTCGTCGTTCTCCTTTACGGTCAGTTCATAGTTGCTCAGGTGCTTGTCTATCTTCTCGGTGGCGGTCACGCGGCCTGTACGCTCGTCTATGAACAGCTTCACCAGCCGCTTTTCGCCGGGGCGCATCTTGCGTTCCTGCAGCGATATAGGTATGAACACATCCTTCATAATGCCCCATTTCAGGAAGGCGCCATGTGTGTTCACCTCATTCACTTCCATACGGGCTATATCGCCCACTACGGCCACAGGCCTATCGGTAGTGGCTATCAGGCGGCCCTCATTGTCGTGGTATATAAAGACGTCTATGTCGTCTCCCTCCTTCAGTCCCTTGGGCACATATCTTTTGGGCAGCAGTATCTCATCGGTACCTCCGTCCAGGTACATCCCGAAATCCACCTCCTTTATCACCCGCAATGTATTGTAATTACCTACCTGTACCATTCTGCCCGAAAGATACGCTTATGTGCACTATCGTCAAAATGCGGGCTTTGCTATCCCTTCTCGGGGTGGGTCTTCTGTATAGACTCTGTAATGGCCGTATATATCTTTTGCCAGTCCTCGTGGCCGGCCAGTAGTTCGGTCTGCTCGGTTATGGTCTTTACATCTCCCCTTATGGCAGGGCCTGTCTGCACTGTAGATGGCGCCGCCTGCCTGAAGCGCGAGAAGGTCTGCTCTATTATAGGCTCCAGCGCAGAGAAGGGTAGGGCGTTCTCGGCACATATGCGCTCACATATGGTCATCAGATGGTTGGTGAAATTATTGCTTATTACTGCCGACAGGTGCAGCCACTTGCGCTGGTCGTACTTGGCCTCGAAGAGGATATCGGTTATCACATGCCCCAGCGACAGTGCATATTTCTCGGCCTTGGGCGAAGATGCCTCCCACGCTATGGGTATATTGCGGTGCGATGGCGGGTTGCTCCCCGATATGGAATATACCGGCCACAGTATGGCGCTGTCGGGCGCGGCGTTCTGCAGCACATCCAGTTGCACGGCGCCTGCGGTATGTACCAGTACGGTCTTTTTATAGTTCAGTTTAGCGGCCACTTCTGCTATGGCATCATCGGTCACGGCTATGAAGCACACATCGGCCTCGGTATCCCGCGCAGCGGCAAGGTCGCCATGTTTATTGCTCAGCAGGCCTTCAGACAGTCGCTTCACGGCCGCCTCGTTCCTGCCGAAGACCCCCTTGCATAAATGGCGTGCGGCCACAAGTCTTGTGCCTATGAACCATGCCATATTGCCTGTGCCTATGATAGTGAATGTCATGAAAGTTCGTTTTTATGAGTGATATAGTAGGTCTCCATCATTGTATACACCTTTTCTTTCAGCGCCGCCACATCGTTCAGTGTCAGGCCCGCTGTCGGTACCGGCTCCAGGAAGTGTATGTGCAGCCGCTTGGGGCGTGCCCATCCCTTGCTGTCGTGCGGCAGTACCGTGCCCGTATTGAAGAGCACTCCCGGCATCACGGGTTTCTGTGCGCGTATGGCCGTTACGAATGCGCCATCATAGAACGGCTGAATGGGCTTTTCTGTTTTATTGCGCGTACCCTCCGGGTAAAGACAGAGGTGAATACCCTGTTTCAGCGTATCGTCCATCAGCCCGAAGCTCTCGCGGCGGCTGCTTTCCTTTTTCCTGTCCACCAGTATCGAGCCCGCCTTGTAGATAACACCGAACAGTGGTATGCGCGACATCTCTATCTTGGCCAGTGTCTTGTTCGGCCCCGGTATCCATGGCGATGACACAGGTATATCCATCAGCGAATTGTGGTTGATCACCACCACATAGTTCTCTCCCTTCCTGAAATGTTGTTTACCCCTTCGGCTCACCGGGCAAAAGATAAGCGGCATGTATACCCCCATCCATATACGGAACGCCCTATGTACCAGCCTGGCCCTTGTGGGCTCGCTGTACCGGGCTATCACCCATACCGGTACGAACACCACCAGTAGCGTAGCCACAAAAAGCAAAAGCGCATACACTGCATATACATATCCTGCTATGTTGCGTATCACTTTCATATAGTAGCGGCAAATGTAAGGCCGGGAGCCAGAAAGAACCACATTTTGCAGGGCCGAGTTATGCACATTCATAGCACAAAAAAGGAGCGCAATTGCGCTCCTTTTAATATTTCTCTATTATTTATTATTAGTTCTTGATGAGTGTACCTGTCGATACATTGCTGCCGTTTATCACGCGGTAGAAGTACATGCCGGCGGGCAGTTTGGCGCCGCTCACTGTATTGAGGGTGCCTGGCTGCAGCAGTTGCGAATGTATTATGCGGCCTTCTGCAGTGTACAGCATCAGGTTGGCATCTACCAGCATATCATCGGGAAGGGTAAAGAACCATTCGCTGTTGGTAGGATTAGGATATACGCTTATGCCATTGTGTGTGCCCAGTGTGCCTACATCGCTGGTAGAAGAGCCATTTACATAGAACGCACCACCACCATGCAGTGTGGTCGTCAGGAAATAGGCCAGCAGTGTGCTGCTGCCCGATACATCGCGTGTCCACTTGGTAGTGCTGGGAGTAGTACTGTAAGTATGCACGGCTATATCAGCAGCGGTAGCACCGGTGAAAGCACCCGATGGATCGGCACTGATAGTAGGTTTCTTTACAGAGTATAGCTTGAAGTTGTTGAACGGAGCGGTAGCACCTGGGGCGCTGCCATTCACGTCGGTAGTATCGCTGCCCGTAAGTGGGAACCATACTTCTACTGCTGTAGGAAGCACTGTAGCGCCGGTATGTGTAATGGTCCAGAACCTGCGTGCGCCATAGTTGTTGCCTGTGCTGCCCACGCCCGATGTACCCGTAGGGAAGGTAATGCTCTGTGCAGTACCGCCACCCCAGCCGGTGAGCGTTGTGGCCGATACAGCAAAACCGGTGCTATTCAGGTTGCCTATGTTGTTACCGTTCTTACGCACCATCAGTACCAGTGTGTCATTGTCGGTGTTCAGCGTATTGCTGTTGGCATAGTAGTATGTTACACCACTTGTCACATCGGTACACTCCCTGTTGGCTGTTATGGTCCTTGCTGCTTTCTGTAGGCCTATATTGGGTTTCAGCAGTTCGCCGCAACCGGGAGATGTATGGGCTATCGCATACCTGATGGTATCGCCGGGTTGCTGGCCGAAGCCATTGGTAAAGTTGATGCCTATGATAGAACAAGATGTGCCGCTGGCCAGGTGGCAGTAGCTCATTATCGTTCCCTTTGTAGCACAGGCGGGCTTGCCGGGGTTGGCGCAGCTACCTTCCAGTGTATAGCAGCCATCTATGGCCGTGGTGCGCGTAGGGCCCCAGGCGCAGGCATGTGTATGCTGCGAGCCCAGATTGTGGCCCATTTCATGCGTAGTGGCCGATACGTCCCAGCTATATGTGGGGAAGGGAGTAGTAGTAGTGCTCGTAGAGTTGTCTATGTTACAGAAACCATAGGGGCCTGCATGCTGTGGTGCGCCACCATAAGGCTGGCATATCACATCCAGCCATGCTACACCACCCATGCTGCCACCTTTGGTAGTGAGCAGCATAGCCAGATCACAGCCGTGCATCACGTTCATTGTTGTCTGACCGAACTTAGTAAGCCATGTGCTTGAAGATGTGGTAGGCAGTGTTGCGTATGCGTCAGAAGCATTGTTCACCTGCACATACTTTGAAAGAATGGGTACACCCTCGTTCATGTAGAGCGCCGCATTGTTGTTCACCAGCGATGTGATATAGTTGGTGCAGTTGGTCACACTGCTGCCCTTCCTCTGGTACATACCATAGTCGGCCACATGGAACCACTTCATCTGCTTGCAGCTATTGTATACCTTGTTGTTCAGGGTAGTAGTGGTCTTGTTGGCCCTTCTTTTCGGAACGTTGCCGGGTATCTTATCGGCCTCGCAAGAAAAGTTGTTCGCGAAAAGGATGTCCGCATCATTATATACTATGTAGTGCTGGTTATGGTCATATTCCTTACCCACCATGGTGTTCGGGGTCACAACGAAGTTGCCCACCTCGGGTATAGAGAAAATACCATAGATCTCGTTATTGAAGAACGAGAACGCCGCCAGCGATCCCTCTACCCCTTGCACTACACCACGGTAGTACAGACCGGGGGTATAGTCTACTCGCGTATCCACACCGTTAGCGCCCATCGTATGTACCTCGAAGTCGTTGGCAAGTACCTGGTGCTGAGCCAGTTCTATGGTGTAAAAGGTGCCATCAGGACCGGGTATCACCAGGTTGATAGCGAAGCTCTTCTCATTCATGAACCTTGCAACACGCGCGTAATCCACTGTCAAAGGCTGTGCTTTGGCAACATTTTTCAGCAGTTCGGTCTTGTCGAAATTGTTGTCGGCAGCCCATATGTCGCTTACCGTTACCAACTTGTTCGACTCCTTCACATGCATGATGAATGTCTCTACAGACGTGCGGTCTTTTGCTACCACTATGGTAGACCCAAGCATTAAAGCCGCAGTGAAACTGTTAAGTAAAATTCTTCTCAACATTGTGATGAAATGTGGTTTTGTTATTAGCAGATTTTCAAAAATATGTGTTTTTGTTAAAAAAAGCTCAAAGCCAACTACATTTTTATTAGCAAAATACAATAAGAGATATAATGCTAATATTAAATGTGGACGCAAAGCATCGCCCATACAAATAAAAATGCTCATAAGGCCGCAACCACATGAGCATCAGTAAGATATGACCCTCTCTAAATTATGTGTCTATACACGGGGTTGTTGCCGTGGTCGTAAGGAATGTAGGCAAGGGAGTGCATTTTATTGGTCAAAATAAGGTTCGCACGCTTGCCCGGCCTTATGCTGCCCATCTCACGTTCCAGCTCCATGGCGGCGGCGCCATTTATGGTCACTGCGTTCACTGCCTCCTCGGGTGTCATTTTCAGTTGTGTACAGGCAATGGTGAGCAGAAGGGGCACATTGCCCGATGGGCACGAGCCCGGGTTGTGATCGCTGGCCAGGCATACCGGCAGGCCTGCATCTATTATGCGCCTTGCAGGCTGGTACTGTATACCCAGGAAGAAGGCAGCCCCCGGCAGCAGTACAGGCATGGTGCTGCTGCCCATCAGCGCGGCTATCTCGGCATCGCCTACACATTCCAGGTGGTCTACGCTTAGGGCATTGTGTTTTACCCCTGTTTGTACCCCTCCCGAGTAGTGTAGCTGGTTGGCATGTATCTTCGGCTTCAGGCCATATTTCCAGCCGGCCTCCAGTAGCCGCTCTGTCTCAGGCACCCCAAAGAACCCCTCTTCGCAAAATACATCCATATAGTCGGCCAGCCCCTCTGCAGCCACAGCGGGCAGCATGGTATTTATTATCAGGTCTACATATGCCTCTTTGTTCTGCTTGTACTCCTGTGGGTAGGCATGCGCCGCCAGGAAGGACGCCTTTACCGGTATAGGCACGCTCTCGCGCAGCCTGCGTATCACCCGCAGCATTTTCAGCTCGCCTTCCAGGCACAGGCCATAGCCGCTTTTTATCTCTATGGCGCCCGTACCCTGTGCCATCACTTTGTGCAGGCGTTCCAGGCTTTGCTCATACAGCTCGTCCTCGCTCATGGTGTTCAGTTTGCGGGCAGAGTTCAGTATGCCGCCGCCTCTCCGGGCTATTTCCTCATAGCTTATGCCCTTTATCCTGTCCACGAACTCACCATCCCTTGGTGCGGCATATACGGTATGGGTATGGCTGTCGCACCAGGCGGGCAGTACCATACGACCGGTGGCATCTATGGTCTCATCGGCATGCATATCGGGCATATCGGCCATTGTGCCGAAGCTATGTATTAGGCCGTTCTCGGTGAGCAGCCATGCGTTCTCCAGCATGGGTACAGTAGCCATATCGGCCCCGGCCACACGGGTCCTGGGGGCATCTGTTGCATATTCCACCTGGTGCAGCAGCGATATATCGGTAATGAGTGTGCGCATGAATGTCTGTTAGAGACCGTAAAGATAGAGCGCGCCGGTCACTTGGGGTAACTGGCATTGTAGAACGCCCTGTATCCCTCGGGGTCCTTATCGGCGAACATCTTCTTGTAGTTCTGCGCAGAAATGACCATGATGCCGATCTCTTCTTTCCCGAACTCACCCAAGGCCGGCAGTGCTGCAAGGTCTTTCATATATGCCTGCGCCATACCTGCCGATGGGAAGCCTTTTACTATGAATACGGCCTCTTTCATCCTGTAAAAGTCTATGAGCAGTTCCAGCGGCGTAGCCGCATATTTTGCCGAGTCGAAGTCGCGAACGGCCTTTTTCAGTCCTGCGGTACGGAAGTCCACTCCCGGCAGTACTACTATGCAGTAATGCGGGCTATCGGCCTTGTAGCTATATACAGGTGGCACATCAGGCAGAACGGGTGGGGGAGCAGGAGCCACCTCTTCCGGTCTTGCTTTCTCTTCTGTGGCCTTTTTAGGTGTGCTGCCGGCCACAGGCAGTGGGCCATCCTTATACCAAGATGGTTTGCCGCCATTGCGCACCTCGCCTATGTACTTCTTCACCGACCGCGCCCATTCGGTAAGCGTATCGGCGGGATTGGTACGCAGGAACTGCGATATCACTGTATCGGCCATATCATAGTTGCCCGCGCCTGCATAGGCCATCGCCTCCAGCACCTCGAACCTGCGATGGTAGAGCGGGTTCTCGTATTTTTTCTTTGCCATGGTGGCACGCATCTGCGCCTCGGTATACTGGTGGCGCATCAGCATATCGTATGTCTCGTCAAAGTAGGCGGCTACTTCTGTCACATTATCGTTCGTTGCCTTGCTTTCGCTCTTTCCGGGCCTCAGTATGCTTGCATACTGAGATGTGGGGAATTTCGCCAGCAATTCCTGCGCATAGACCTGTGCCTTGTCCAGTTGCTGCTCCTTTACGGCTATCTGGTACCGCAAAAAGAGTTCTTCCTCTTTCTGTGTATGTGCCCGGTAGCGAATGTTCAGCGTGTCTAGCGTGTGCAGGGCCCGGGTATGGTCCTGCAGTTGTTTCTCATATGCCTTTGCCAGCAGTATGTATGCCTTTTGCTGCACCTTGTAGGCCAGCTCTTTTTGCTGTGGGGTATTGGGTACTTTGGCCAGCAGGCTTTCCTCTGTAGGCAGGCCGTTCTCTGTTTTGGCTATGCCCTTGCCGCCGTCCTCTTCATCGTCATCATCGGCTCCCGGTGTTGGGGTAGTGGGCTTGGTGCCAGCCGATAGCGGCATGGCCGCTGCCCGGCGCCAGTTGTCTGCCAGCGGGCGGGTACCCCATTTGCGCTTGAAGTCGCCACTGCCCTGCGATATTTGCGACGGATTGGCAAAATACCAGCTCGCAGAGTTGTCCTTATCATTGTCCGCAGCCTCGGCCGCTACTGCTGTGGCGCCTGCATTCTCGGCAGTGGTCATACTGTCCTGTAGCTTTTTCTCCTGTTCGCGCAGGTAGCGGCGGGCCACCTGTTGTTGCTCTCTCTTGCTCATGGCGGCCAGTGCCAGCATACTATCGGTCTCGTGTATGGTATTGGCCGGGCCCGATATCTCCGCTAGGCCCGTACTGCGTTGTGTGGCGGCGGCAATGGTCTTGTCCTTCGCATTGCCTGCATACTTGGCTGCGCTGTCGTATGCGCCTTTGGCGCTTGCATAACTGGCATTGGCATAGTACACATCGCCCAGCGCCGCAAAAAGCTGTGCTTTCTGTTTCTTGGTGGCCTTGGGCGCCTTGGTACCTTTTACATAGTAGTTGATGGCCTCATTGTTCTTACCCGCCTTTGCCGATAATTTGCCCAATACATAATACACCTGGTCGTAGTAGGTGGCATACTTCGCATCTTTCAGTATGCGCTTCAGGGGTATGGTGGCATCTTCCACATCCTTGCCGGCCATCAGTTTATTGGTGGCTATATATTTCCGTGCGTAGAAGTCCATTTCCATCTTGGGAAAATTGTCTACCACGGTCTCAAAGCTCTCTGCCGCCTGCTCATAATTGCCCATGTTCTGCAGCAGCTGGCCGTTCAGAAAGGCTATGCGTGTCCTTAGCCATATGGGCAGGTTGCGGTCGTCTACGGCTATTTTCAGTTGTTCCGATGCCGCCACATAGTTCTCTGTCTTCAGGTAGGCAAAGGCCTTCTCTACGGCCAGGCGGCCTACAAGATCGCTGGGCAGGTCGGCATCGTATTCCAGCAGCGACAGTACCGATTCTCCGTTCTCTACCTGCCCGGCCGTGGCATAGGTACGCGCCAGCCACAGTATAGCATCGTTGTGTACAGAGCGGTGCTGCCAGAAGGCCAGCTTCGATCTTTTCTTACTGTCCACTATAGATGGTGCACCCTTCGGGCGGCTGCCGCCGCTACTGCGGCCCTTGCCTTTTTTATTCTTGTTCTTCTGGTCGTTGGCTATTATGTAGCGGAAAGATGTGGCGGCATGCTCGTAATTGCCCTTGTAGTAATATGCCTGGCCCAGTATCAGGTACATATCATTGCCCCACTTTATACGCGGGTCATGTATCTGTATACCTACCGATACCTTGTGGATGATACTGTCCATATCGGCCGCCAGTAGGGTAGAGTCCTTGTTGGGGTCAAAGGGGAAGAGCCCTATGAGCGAGTCATAATTGTCCTTGTTCACCCGCTGCATGTTCAGCTCGGCCTCCTCCATCTTCCGGTTCGCATTGTAGTAATAATTATAATGCGTGAACGAGTTCTGGAACAGCCGCCGTTTCGGCCCCCATCCTTTTTTCAGCATCGTCTGGTTCGACCATTCTTCCCGTTTCTGTTTCAGCTTCAGTTCCAGCTTCAGCTTCATGGCCTCCTGTTTTTTCTTCTCATTGGCCTTGGCCAGCTTGCTCTTGGCGTCTTTTTTCTTGTTCAGGCTGTCTGTTTTGGTCTTCCGGGCAGTGGCCAGGCTGTCGGTATGTTTTTTGCGCACCAGCTTCATGCTGTCCATCTTCTTGGTGCGTACCAGCTTCGCGCTGTCCATACTGTGCTTTCGCACGGTAGCTATGCTGTCCCTGAACTCTTTTTGTACTGCCTTTATACTGTCGGTACGGTGCCGTTTCACCAGCGTCACACTATCGGTATACCGCTTGCTGGCCTTGTACTTTTTCACTTTTGCTAGGCTATCCGACCGGTGTTTCTGCACCGCCTTCATACTATCGCTGCGCGCCTGCCTTACACCGGTGGTGCTGTCTGTTATGTGTTTCCTTATTTCTTTCAGCGAGTCGGTACGCGCGGTGCGGGCATCGGTCAGCGCTTTGGCCTTCTTATCCTTGGCTTTTGTTACACTGTCGCGGTATTTCTTGCTTTCCTTGTACTTGCGGGCCGCAGCAGCGCTGTCGGTCACTTTTTTGCGGGCGCGGGCCACACTATCGGTCTTTTGCTCGCGCGCCAGCTTTATGCTATCGGTCTTTTGCTTTCGCGATGCCGATGCGCTGTCCATAGCATGTGTGCGTGCATTCCTGGCACTATCCAGCGCTTTTTGCCGGTTCTTTGCCAGGGTCTCCTGCTGCTTTTTCCTTGCTTTGGCTATGCTATCGGTACGGGCACGAGCCTGCTTTGCGCTGTTCTTATTCCCCTTAGACGATTGCGAATACGCACCCGGGAAATAAGCCAGCGCCAGGAAGAACAGTACGAAAAATGATATTATTTTATATCTCAACCTGGCAATGCCTTATCTATCGTACAATAACGGAGAAGTACATAAAATATTATATATTTTTATGCATTATTCGACCCCGTTCTGCAAGCTCTCAAAAATAGAGAAAAAACAGGTGTAACAGA
This sequence comes from Nemorincola caseinilytica, assembly GCF_039540515.1. Classification (NCBI taxonomy): domain Bacteria; kingdom Pseudomonadati; phylum Bacteroidota; class Chitinophagia; order Chitinophagales; family Chitinophagaceae; genus Nemorincola; species Nemorincola caseinilytica. Next base: position 62,341 of record NZ_BAABFA010000001.1, read on the forward strand.
TCTGTAATGATAAATTAACAAACTTGTTCGCCACCATAAGGCCGTATGTGTTAATTTCGGTATAGAATAAACGCCGCTATAGGAACTAAAGATAAACGTATAGATAACAGCGCTATGCGTTACGCAGGGCTGGCCACCCAGTGGCTGGTAATGCTGCTGCTGGCGGTGTGGGCGGGCTACAAGATAGATGCCATGTTAAAATGGCCTATACCTTTGTTTATAATTTTATTCCCCTTAATTTCATTGTCCTTTTCCCTGTGGAAACTGATAAAGGAACTGAACAGACCTAAAGAATGAATAAGAAGTTCGTGATAACGATGGTGGTGATATTCCTGCTGCTGGCACTTGTGTTCGGCGCTATGGGTGTGTACGCACCACAGTTCCAGACGCTGCCATTGCATATTGCAAATGCCGTGATGCTGGTACTATCGCTGCTGGCGTACATGCTCATGAACAAGACCGTTGCCGACAGGCCACATGCCTTTGTGCGCGGCGTATATAGTGCATCGCTGCTCAGGTTGTTCATATGCATGGCCGCTATGCTGGCCTATGTACTGCTCAATCGTGGCAGCCTGCACAAGCCTACAGTGTTCGTGCTGCTGGGCGTGTATGCCGTATACTCCGGCACAGAGACCTACCTGCTATCCCGAACCGCAAGAAAACACTGATCTTACTCCCATTCATCTCACACAAAAAACAACCTGATGTCTGAAACGAATAAATAGTTCACCTCAAAATGAAAAAGCAGGAAAGATCTTTCAGTTTCTTAGAGCAATTCTTACCGCCGGGATCTCTTGAACAAGTAGCCCCTTTCTTCAAGACCCATGTCATACACCTCACACTCACCAACGAAAGGCGCAGTGTGCTGGGCGACTACCGCAACCCTACGTCCGATACTCCCTATCACCGCATCAGTATCAATGCCAACCTCAATAAGTATAGTTTTCTCATAACACTGCTGCACGAGCTGGCGCACCTGTTCACCCATGTACATTTTGGCCACAGGGCCTCGCCGCATGGCAACGAATGGAAGACCCAGTTCCGCCATATACTCATACCTTTTATGGGCAAGCGTTTCTTTCCGGCCGATGTGGAGCGTGCGCTTTATGCCTATCTGCACAACCCTGCCGCCAGCACCTGCACCGATGCCGAACTCTTCAGATCGCTATACCGCTACGATGAGCACAAGCCCGGCTACAAGCTGGTAGATGACATAGCCATCAACCAGTTCTTCGAGATAGAGGATGGAGAGGTGTTTCAGAAGGTAGAGAAACTACGCACACGCACCAAGTGCCGTAGTGTGGCCACGGGTAAGATGTATCTCTTCCAGGGTATAATGGAGGTAAAGGCGGTACGCCGCCGGCCGGAATATGCATAGTGTAGCATATATCGCTATGCGGTCACGGCTGCTTTGGTCACATCGTATAGCAATATGAGGCGTGCAGCCATACCGTCGAACATCACACTGCTTGCCATTATCTCCACATCTATCAGGGTGCCGTCCTTTTTCTGATGTTTCCATACACCCCTGTTCGATCGTTCTTCGCTTTTCGCTGCCATGAATACCTCCATAAAACTGTTACGCTCTGTAATGGGCCGTATATCGGCAGCCGTCATGCTCATGAACTCTTCATAGCTATAGCCATAATGCGCCATCGCTGCCTTGTTCACATCCAGGAAGCGTGAAGAGCCTTCTTCTATCACCCACATGGGTTGCGGGCTATAGGCAAAAAGGCATTTGTATTTGTTCTCGTTCTCGCTCAGTCTTTGTTTTGCCTCCTGGCTTTCCGTTATGTCGCGTATGATGCCGGTGAGTGCTGTTATATTGCCATCGGTATCGCGTTTTATCACCATCTCGCAACGGATGTATTTTATCACACCTTGTGCTATCAGCATGCGGCATTCATACTTCATATTGTTCAGGTGGCTGAAGGCATGCTCATGTACCTGTTTCACATGTGCCACATCATCGGGGTGTACACGCGCCATGAAGTTCTCAAAGGTAGGTGCCACTGCCTCGGGCTCATAGCCCAGTATGCGGTATTTTTCGTCAGACCACGCACTGTGTCCGTTCACGAGGTCGGCCTGCCAGCTTCCGAAGCGGGCCAGCCGTTCGGCCTCCTTCATCAGCGCCTCTTTGGCAAATATCTCTTTTATGTGCCGCTTCTTATCCAGCGTGGCCTCGTAGCGTTCCAGTGCGCTGGTCACAGCGCTGGGCAGGCGTTGCAGCCTGTCCTTCAGCACATAGTCCCACGCGCCCTCCTTCATTGCATTCACCGAATACTCTTCCGATACAGTACCTGTTACCAGTATCAGCGGCAGGTCTATGTTCTTCTCCTTTAGTATATGCAGGGCGTCCATAGCCGTAAAGTTGGGCATGGAGTGGTCGGCCAGTATTATATCGTATGTACCTGCATGCAATGCATTGATGAACGACTCCTTATCGCATATCACAGTGATGTTGAAGTTCAGCATTGCCCTGTCCAGTATCTTCTTCACCAGGTACGCATCCATCACCTCGTCTTCCAGGTGCAGTATATTGATCTCTTTGGCCAGCATAATGTTCTACAAATATTAGAATAATGTATCGATCTTGCAATTTTAACTTTTACCCATAGGCGGCCATTGATTCAGTATCAGCCAGTACATTTTCAGGTCGGCAATGGCCTTGCTGAAAGAATCGAAGTTCACCGGCTTCACTATATAGCTGTTCACGCCCAGTTTATAGCTCTCTATTATATCCTTTTCCTCTTTCGATGATGTGAGCACTATCACCGGTATCATTCTCCTGGCCTCGTCGGCCTTCAGCCTGCGCAGTATCTCCAGCCCGTCCACGCGCGGCAGGTTCAGGTCCAGCAGTACCATATGGCGTTTATGGTCGTTCAGCAGCTCCGGCGACATCAGGTAGGCCAGCGCATCGGCGCCATCATCTATGTGCCTTATAGAGTTGCCCAGGTTGTTCGTCTTGAGGCTTCTTATGGCAAGTTCTGCCTCATATGGATCGTCCTCTACTAGCAGGATCTCAATTGGTTCTGTTCCCGTCATGGTCGGTGTTTTTTATTGGTAGTGTGAAATAGAATGTAGCTCCCTTATTCTCTTCGCTCTCTGCCCATACATACCCTCCGTGTTTCAGTACTATACGCTGCACTATGGCCAGGCCTGTGCCCTGCCCATCCATATCGGTCTTTTTATGCAGCCGCTGGAACATGCCGAACAGTTTGTGCGCATACTTCATATCGAACCCCACACCATTGTCGCGCACATAGTACAGCACCTTATCGCCCCTCTGCTCCGATCCTATTTTTATCACAGGCTGTGGCTGGCGGGCAGAGAATTTTATGGCGTTCGCTACCAGGTGGTGCCATACCTGGCGCATCAGCACACTATCGCACGCTACAGGTATCATGTCTCCTATCACAAAGTTCACGGTATCATTCCCTGCTGGCAGCCCTGCCACTGCGCTCCGCACCATTCCGTCCATATCGGCAGGCAGTATCATCAGGTCCTTCTGGCTCAGCCGCGACAGGTTCAGCAGGGCATCTATCATTTCGCTCATATGCCGCGTGTTCGCTATCACAGCATCCATCAGCCGCTTGCTCTCTTCGTTGAACACCTCCTTATGGTCGGTATACAGCATATCGGTATACCCGCCTATTATGCGCAGCGGCGCCCGCATATCGTGCGATACAGAGTAGGAGAATACTTCCAGTTCCCGGTTCATGGCCTCTAGCTTGCGGCCGTGCTCTGCTGCCTGCTGCTCCAGTTCCATGTTCCGGGTCCTTAGTTTCGCTTCTGCATTCCGCAAGGCCGTCACATCCTGTAGTATACGTTCTGCTTCCGCTTTTTTTTCTTGCAGGTTTCGGTCCAGTTCGGCCTGCAGTATCCTTACTTTTTCTTCGGCCTCCCTGCGCCTCGTTACCTCCCGCTCCTGCTCGGCCTCGGTACGCATTGCCCTGAAGGCACGCATATTCCTCAGGAGCCTGTACAAAGTGTAGATGCCTGCCAATGCCACTATGGCCCGAAGCACGGTATCGACCCGGTATACAGGCACCCAGAACATAAGCACGCCCGATAGATGCGTGATACCACACAGCGCCATGAATATGGCCAGCGTATAGAACACCCGCAGAAAAGCCACATTGCCACGGCGAAACGCTATACGCGCCATCGCCACGGCCATGGCCGTGCATACCAGCCATATGAGGCCATCGCCGGCTATATGCATCCAGCCCTCCAGGTCGGTCCAGTTGCCGTTCTGCCATCCCTGTGGCCAGTCGCTGCTATCGAATAATTGTCTGAAAAGGTCTGACAGGGATCTCATTTTTATGTTCTTTACACATATCGTGTCAAAAGGGATAGAGGCAAATTAGGCAAGGTTTTTAAAGCATGCAAGTACTGTGACACATAAAATATGGATCGAATTTTGTGTATGATTAACATGATATAAGTTATCGATCGTTAATAAAGTTCCTGGTTTCATCATATCATACATCTCTCTTACTTCCGTTCTTCGTATTTTCACATTCACAAATGTTCTATAAAATGAGACATATATGTATACTGTTGCTGGCGCTGATACCTGTGTGTGGCCGCTCACAGACGGGTATCACCTGTACCGATACCGTTGCCGCGCGGGTAATGATGGGCGCCTACGACCCTGCCGCATACCTGGCCTCGGTCGTCATCGATCACCCTGATGCCATAAGTGCAGGTATACGCAACAATGTATCGCCCGACTCACTGCATGCCTACCTCGATGTGCTGCGTTCCTTCCGCAATCGCAATACCGGCTCCGATACCACATCGCCCACGCGTGGCATAGGCGCTGCGCGCCGCTGGATATATACCAAATTCCAGCAGTTCAGCGCGGCTAACGAGAACCGGCTCAGGCCTTCCTACCTCCAGTTCGATAAAACACTATGCAGCATCACCCGGCACCGCAATGTGCTGGCCGTGTTACCCGGCTCCGATACTACCGACAAGGCAGTGATAGTGATAGAAGCCCACATGGATAGCCGCTGTACCGATCTTTGCGACACCGCCTGCGTGGCCGAAGGGATGGAGGACAATGGCAGCGGCACTGCGCTGGTGATAGAGCTGGCGCGTGTGATGAGCAGGTATAGCTACAAGCATACCATTGTCTTCATGACCACCACCAGCGAAGAGCAGGGGCTGGATGGCGCCCAGGCCTTTGTGAACTATGCACAGCTACACAACATCAAGATACGTGCGGTGATGAACAACGATGTCATTGGCGGCATCATATGCGGTCATACGTCCTCGCCTCCCGGCTGTCCTTTCTTCAAGCATATAGATAGTACACAGGTACGCCTGTTCTCCAGCGGCGGGTTCAATTCCTTTCACAAGGGCCTGTCCCGTTTCATAAAGCTTGAGTATAAGGAAATGCAGCGCCCCTTCGTATCGGTACCCATGACGGTGAGCATCATGACGCCCGAGGACCGCACCGGCAGGGGTGGCGATCATATACCGTTCCGTATGGCGGGGTTTACCGCTATGCGCTTCACATCGGCCAATGAGGCAGGCGATGCCAACGTGACCAGCGGCACTTATGAGGACAGGCAGCACACATCCGGCGATAGCCTTGGCGCCGATACCGACCTTGATGGCTCGCTCGATGAGTATTTCGTTGACTTCAACTACCTCGCCCGCAATACGGTCATTAATGCCAATGCCGCTGCCATGGCCGCTATCGGGCCCCGCACGCCCAACTTTACCCTTACCACTACAGGAGGCAACCTCCGGATCACCCTCACTGCCGAGACAGGTTATCCGCAGTATAGGGTAGGGGTGCGCACCACCACTTTCGATTGGGATTCTGTTTACACCCTTTCCGGTGGCCCTACTGTTTTCGATATACCGCTCTCTGCTACCGGCAATCATATAGTTAGCATAGCCTCTGTTGACGATAGGGGAGTGGAAAGCCTCTTCTCGCGAGAGCTGCAAGTGGTGGTAACGCCTGCAGGTGTAGGCAGTGCGCCCTACATACCAAGACCCATAGAGCTGATGCAGAACAAGCCAAACCCCGCCGATGAAGCCACTATGATAGGTGTGCTGGTGAACAATAAGGTGGCCTATAAAGATGCATATATCTCCATCAGAGACCTGAATGGGCGCGAGGTACAGTGCACTCCCATATCGCTCACCGAGGGTATGAACGAGATCATCTACGATCATGGGTACAACATGAGTGGCACTTATATGTACAGCCTCGTTATAGATGGCAGGGTCATAGACTCCAAGCGTATGGTCTTCGCCAACTAGAGGTGCGTACCGTATCTTAAAGTATTGCCAAATTCAATGCATATGCGATATGTATACTCATTGGCAGCTTAGTTTTAATGCCTGAAATGAGGCTGCGTTACTTATTCGTCACTTTACTGCTACTGCCGTTGGCGCTCACCGCGCAGACATTGCAGGGTATTGTCTCTGATGCAGCTACACACAAGCCCATATTTCCTGCCACAGTGGTAAATGTGCGCACGCGGGAGGTGGCATATACCAATACCAACGGCTACTACAGCATCACCGCGCAGCAGGGCGATGTCATAGCCTTTACCTGTATAGGCTACAAGAACGAGGAACGCACTAAGCCGCCGTCGGTGCTCATTGCCAACCTCAATGTAGCTATGGAACAGCAGGAATACGAGCTGAAGACCGTAGTACTGGGCCCGGGTGCGCTTACCAAGTACCAGGTCGATTCTATAGAGCGTGCCCAGGTATACAAGATACCCTTGCAGCGCAGGCCGCCATCGCCTATCATGAGCCCGGTATCGGCCATAGCCGAGAAGTTCTCTAAAAAGGCCAAACGCACTTATCAGTTCCAGGAGGATTTTGCGAATGCCGAGCTGCAGAAATTCATAGATACCCGCTATACGCCCGATGTGGTCACCAGTGTCACCGGCCTCACCGGCGATAGCATAGGCTATTTCATGTACGCATACCCTATGCCCTACGAGTTCGCACGCAATGCAACCGGCCTGGAGATAAAGATGTGGGTACGAGACAACTACAAGCAGTGGATGCGCAAACTATCCCCCGAGGTTCATAAGTGACCTTTAAAGGTCCATTTTAACGGTCCCAGGCTAACCTTCTGCATATCACAGCACTACAATAAAGAGACCTTTTTTACATGGGAATGTTGTAGATCTTCTCTCTGCGATCGTAAAGATCGTCGTCCAATACCGTACGATCTTTGTATGGTAAACGGAAATGCCAGCAATGGCCTCCTATTTATCTCACCAAAAAAACCACTGTTATGAGAACGCTTCTTTCACTGACCGCCTTTGCCGGTCTGCTGTTATTCACCTCGTGTGAAAAGAACTATGTATGCGAATGCACCACTGCTGCCAATGGCGGCAACCCCGCAGTTGTTACCAATGAAGACCTTGGTAAAATGAAACTGTCGGAAGCAAGAGCAAAATGTAAAGACAAGGAAGGCACTGTATTGGGTGTAAGCCGTACATGCAAGCTGAACTAACTTCACTTGGTTTCGCCCATGTGCGTGCATGCGCCCGAACATAGTAGAACGCTCACGGTCATCTCCTTTTTCGTACAACGATAGCATTAGCGACCGTTGTGGGAGGGCGCCGTTGAGCGTTCGTCGTTTATAAGCCTTTTGAAAAGCGGGCCCATCAGTATACAGCACAGGGTAGATACTACAGCGCCTATGATGCTGCCTGCATACACATCTTCAAAGAAGTGCGCCGCCAGGTATACCCTGGAATAGCATACGCCCAGTGCCAGCGCGAAGAACAGCAGCCCCAGCGGCCTGTACCTGGGCAGCAGCAGCATGGTGATGAAACAGAAAAAGCTGAACGCCCCCTCGCTATGCCCCGATGGGAAACTGCGGGCATACAGTTCCGGCCAGTGGGGCAGGCGGTGCAGCCATGGCGCAGTACTGTACAAGTTCAGCGGGCGTGGGTGCTGAAAGTACGATTTCATACCCTGCTGCACCAGCATAGGCACTATGTTCACCACTGCGGCCACTGCAAAGTATTCCCATCTTCTCAGCCGGGGTATCAGCATCAGTAGCAGCAGGGCGGGTATTATCACATATGCCTCTCCCATCCATGTGGTGTAGTACATTATGGTGTCCATAAGGTCGGTATAGTGCCCGTTTATGGCCCTGAACATGAACTCCTTCCCATACATCTGGTACAGGGTGCCACCGGCCACCATCCACACTATAAGCGGAAGGTAGAAGTATGGGTTGAGCGATATGTTATTTCTCTTTAGCAACTGTATCGGTAGGTACTGCCGGCCCGGCAAAGGTAATAGCCCGCCACAACCTGAAATACCACTCTTTCGTAAATATTTTAGAGTCGTTGCGTGCGGCATTTATGAGCAATATGGCCAATGGCATCAGCGCTATGGACGACAGCCACATACCCAGCCACGGCGCCACCGATCCTGCCTTGGCCAGTTTCTCGCCCGTTATGTTCAGTATGTGGAATATCACAAAGAACACTACGGCCACCACCATGGGCATTCCCAGCCCTCCCTTGCGTATGATGGCGCCCAGCGGTGCGCCTATAAGGAACAGCAGCAGGCATGCAAAGGATAGGGAGAATTTGCGGTGCAGCTCTATCTCGTATTTCAGGTAGTTCTCCGTCTGCAGGCTGTTGTCCAGCGATACGCCGTCCATCTGTGTCTTCTGAAAGGTCACATTGTTCACTACTGCCTGCATCACCATCTGGCGCATACTGTCCGGCACATATTCCAGGAAGGTGCTGTCATAGGTCACCCTGGCAGGCGCATATTTTTGTGCCAGTGCTTTTACAACGGCATCTTTTTGCCTGCCTGCCGTTTCCAGCGATATATATGGTGCCAGGTTCGATGTGACCATGCCCAGGCTGCGCTTTTGCTGTCTTTTCAGGCTGTCTATGCTCTCGTTCAGCTGGGCCACATCCATCATCTGGTTCGCGCTTTTGAACATGTCCTCGTTCGTTCTCGTGAACTTGAACCCCGACATGTCGAAAACTTTATCCCACTGGTCGAAGTGCATGCGTATCTGCGTATAGTTATGCACCCCGTGCTCAAAACCCTCATTGTACTGCCAGCCATCCTTCAGCCGGAAGATGAGCGCCCGCTTATCGGCAGTGGGTATCATTTCGCCCTCCCTGGCCATCACCAGCTTATTGTTGCCTACCATATCGCTATGGTCATATATCACTATATCGCGTATGGTGCGGCCGTCCTCGTCCTTGCTGCCTATTCTTATAGAGTAGCCAGGTATCTCGCTGTTGAACTGGTTGGGACGTATGGTCAGTGTCGGTTTCGAATTTCGCACATCGTACAGCAGCGATAGCGCTTTCAGGTTGGCAACCGGTATCACATAGTTAGCGAACAGGAACGCCAGGAAGGATATGAATGTGATGAAAATAGCCAGCGGCTGCATGAAGCGCAGCAGCGATATGCCCGACGACTTGATGGCCACCAGCTCGAAATTCTCGCCCATATTGCCAAAGGTCATGATGGAGGAGAGCAGTATGCCCAGCGGCAGCGCCAGAGGCACCAGTATGGTAGACATGAACAGCAATAGCTGGAAGAGTGGCCATACGCCCACACCCTTGCCCAGCATTTCGTCCATATACAGCCAGAAGAACTGCATGACCAGCACGAACAGCGACACGAAGAAGGTGACGATGAACGGCCCTATGAAGCTCTTGATGAGTAATATGTCCAGCTTCTTTATCAGCTACCTATACATTTACGGCTGCAAACCTACACAAAAACCCTGCCCTTTGGTGGGCCCGTGGCAATGATCAACTTTTTATTTAGAATATGGCCGCCATCCCGGCCACAAAAAAGCCTGCGCCACATAGCAGGGTGCAGGCTTTCGTATACCTTTCCGAATGGTGTGTACTTCCAGGGCACATCTCTTAGGCAGCACCTATGCGGTGCTTCAGATCGTGTACCTGTGTGTTCCACAAGCGCTCCTGGTCTTTGATGTCGGCCTTGTCGGCAAAGTCGGTTATCCTCAGTATGGTCTCGTTGGTCACCGGGCTCTGCTCTATGCTGAACTCAAAGAACTCGTCCTTGCCATAGTGGTCCCACCTGTATCGTATGAATTCATTTTCCACATGTTCCAGCATCATTGCTATATCGGTCGATCCATTCCATGTAAAGAAATAGGTGTTGTCCCTCTGGTCTACCTTATCTGCGAACCACTCCTGCAGACCCACCGGGGATGATAGGAATTCATATAGTATAGTAGGGGAGCATCTTATGGGAAACTCTACGGAATACATTATTTTCTTCTTGCTCATTGTCGATCTGTTCTCTTGTGAATGTTCAAGTGCAATAATAAAAAAAGGAGGTTACAAACAAAATTTTATTCCGCTTTCCCCGGGAATTTTCTCAAAACATTTTGAGATATTTTCCTATAGACGTTAAAATACCCTTACAGATGGCTGCAAGGGTATTGAAAATATAAAAGATGTGCCCTGAAATATTACTCCACGATATATAATACCGACCGTGGGTGAATGCCACACCGTTCGAATTGCTCTTTGCCAAAGTCATTTATCCCCAGTTCATTCACCTTAAAGCCTGCATTTTTCAGGTTGGTCACAAAGCCTTTTTTAGAGTAGGCGCGCACATGGTCGTTCTGGCCATAGTACTTCCACCTGTCTATATCTGTCTGTATCTTATCGTCCTGCAGTGTTTCTTCTATGGCCAGGCATATAGGTACCATGGCTATACCCCAGCCGCCGGGTTTCAGTACACGACGCAGTTCGCGCATGGCCTTGTTGTCGTCAGGTACATGTTCCAGTACATGCGAGCATATGAATATATCAAAGCGGCCATCGGTATATATATTCATATCCGTTATGTCCACCTTGTCGTCGGCCTTGGGGTTAAAAAGGTCGGCCGACCTGTAATTGATACAGCTCGATGCCCGCAGGTAACTCTCCAGCGCCTCGGTAGGCGCTATGTCCAGCATATTGTAGCGGCTCTGGCAATTCGTACCCAGGCGTTTTTCTATATATAATGCATACAGGCGGTCGCGGTCGCTCGCATAGCACCTGGGGCATTGATACCTGAGTATATTTATGGTCTCATAGGCGAATAATGAGAAAACATGCTGGCTATCGTCCAGCATTTGCAGATATTCGCTGCTCATAGGGTTGAAATAACTAAGGCCTGTCCTGCATACGGGGCAATGATATTTATTTCCCATATATGCAAGGTGGTGGGGGTCCGACCGTAGCTGCTTATTGAAACTGTGAATGGCTTTTTTCAGCCTCAGCACATTCTTATTCGCCATGGCGCAAAAGTATAGTAAAATTCACTGCTTGCATCATGCAAGTATTCTTTTGCAGACCGATATATAAATGTTGTTCATTTTTATGTAATACCCCATGCAGGCGGCATATTATGACCGATGATGATGCCCTAAGGTTCCAATGTTACCAAATTATTAAGTCTGATGGATTTTTTTTAAATTAGATGCCTGTGGGGTTAGCTTTGCGGCGCTAATAGTTCTATAAAATAAATCTCCGGTTAAATGTCTCCGATCGATTCGTTTCTCAAGATCTTCTTACCTAAGGACAGGATATTCTACACTTTGTTCGAAGAAGTGGCCAATACCCTGGTGCTGATGGGTGATACCTTCAAAAATGCCCTATCTGAGAAAGACCTGGCCAAAAGGGACCAGATGCTGAAAACGCTGGAAGAGCTGGAGCATAAGAACGACGAGATAACGCACCAGATATTCATAGAGCTGGGCCGCAATTTCATCACCCCGTTCGACCGGGAGGATATACATTACCTTGCCACATCGCTCGATGATATAGCCGACTATATATGGGGTGCTGCTAAGAGGGTAGTGAACTACCAGATAGATGACAGGAACAATACCCTGCAGGCATTTGCCGAGATCATCTGCAAGTCCATCAAGTCCATCAATACCGCCATACATGGCCTGCGCGGCATGAAGAACCTGCGCGATATCACTGCCTCATGCGTTACGGTGAACAGTCTGGAGAACGATGCCGACGACCTGCTGGATAATACCATGATGCGCCTCTTCACATCGGGCGTAGATCCCGTAGAGCTCATAAAGCAAAAGGACATCTTCCAGATGCTGGAGATAGTGACCGACAAATGCGAGGATGCGGCCAATGTAGTAGAATCTATCATCATTAAATACGCTTAATATAATCAGGCAACTGTATGTCGGTATTGCTCATAGTCATTATTGTGCTTGCTCTGTTGTTCGATTATATAAACGGATTTCATGATGCGGCCAACTCTATAGCTACGGTGGTCTCCACCAAGGTACTTACCCCCTTGCAGGCTGTTCTTTGGGCTGCCCTGTTCAATTTCGTTGCCTTCTTCATTTTCAAAGATCATGGCGTGGCCAAAACAGTGGCCAAGACCGTACACGATGGCTACATCACCCTACCTGTCATATTCTCGGGTCTTGTAGCCGCCATAGCGTGGAATCTCTTCACTTGGTGGTTCGGTATCCCGTCCAGCTCTTCGCATACCCTTATAGGTGGGTTCGCCGGTGCGGCCATAGCCAATGGTGGTTTTGCAGCTATCAACTCCGAGCCCGTTATCAAAACGGTCAGCTTCATAGTGCTGGCGCCGCTCATAGGTATGATAATGGCCTTCATCATTTCGCTCTGGTTCATCTATTCCTTCCGCAAAGGCTGGAGGCCCAAGGTGGTATCGCTTATTATTATGGTCACGGTCTCCCTGCTGGTGTTCCATTATATAGAGACAGACCCCTCAAAGCTGAAGAATTATCACGAAAGTTACATCGCCAATGTATTGCTGGAAAGCAAGAACCTCAAATGGCTCTTGCTGGGTGTCATAATGGTGGCCATGTGTGTATTCACCATGGTGCTCGGCTCGCTCAATACGGCCAGCGCTACGCAGTTCCTCAAACGCTTCCAACTGGTGTCTTCGGCCATATTCAGCGTAGGCCATGGTGGCAACGATGCGCAGAAGGTAATGGGTATCATCACTGCGGCCCTCTATTGCGGTGGAGAGATAGCGAAAGACCAGATGCCCACATGGGTGCCACTGGCCTGCTATACTGCCATAGCGGTAGGTACCATGAGCGGTGGCTGGAAGATCATCAAGACCATGGGTACACGCATCACCAAGGTCACGCCGTTCGAAGGTGTTGCCGCCGAGACGGCCGGTGCCATAACCCTCTTCCTTACCGAGAACCTGAAGATACCCGTGAGCACCACGCATACCATTACCGGCTCTATTATAGGCGTAGGCGCTACCAAGCGTGTATCGGCCGTGCGCTGGGGTGTCACCATCAACCTGCTGTGGGCATGGATCCTCACCATACCCGTTAGCGCCATGCTGGCCGCCGGCTGCTATGCCATCGTTAGGTTGTTCGTGTAAATTGGGTAAAATTCGTTTTCAGAGGGGCGCCCGGGTCGTTACGAGGTAATGCCGTAGCGCTTGTTCAGCACATGTACTATCAGCTTTATCGACTCCTTGGTCAGAGGCTTTATCAGGTAGTACTCCACATGCTTGTTCGATTGCGCGCGCATCATATCGCCCTTGTCTATCGATGAGGATAATATGTAGATGCGTACCCTGTTCCTGGCTTCCTCGCTCAGTTTTTCGAAACGCGCCAGGAAACCCCAGGCATCCATCACCGGCATCATTATGTCCAGCAGCAGTATGGCAGATTCATCGTTATCGGGCTGAGAGTATTTCTCGGCCACATATTCAAAACCTGCCACAGGGTCGGTGAAATCTACCACCAGGGCATTGGGATATGTTTTTTCTATTATAGTACGACAAAGTTTGTTGTTCAGTTTGTCGTCGTCTATTATCACAAAATTGTTCAGGTAGCTCATATATCTCCGTTGAAAGATAGGTATCGTTTATCTGCCGACAAAGATATTTCTATTTTTCAACATGAATAAATAAAAATTGCATAAATGCAGTATATATATTAACAAGAAAGTGCTAATAAGATACTAATAGAACACTGGTAGGTACAAGCCGGATGTGGGATGAAAATGCTGTGCAGGAATTGCTTTGAATTATTTCTGCTCTGTTGCTGCCTGCCGGGCTTTTTTCTCTTTCTGCTTCTTTACTATCAGCTTCACGCCCTTGTACGATAGTTGCATCGCCTTCCATTTAAGGTAGCTGCCCAGGAATTCCTTTCCTGCGGCCCAAAGCACTTTTTTAGCGCGGGAGGGCGATTTTTTACCTTCGGGAGTGGGCTTGTTCTTTTTTGTAGTGGTGGTGTCATCATCATCTTTCTCTTCGGTGGCCGAAGAGAGCCATTGCTGCGCCATGCTCACAAGCGGGCCTGCAATGGTTCCCGCAAATGGTGCGATGCGTGATGCGATATTCATTATAAAAGGTAGCTTGCCGCCCAGCAGGCCGCTGCTGCCTATACTGTCCACTACATCGTCCATAGACAGCAGGCCTTGCTCTTCCAGCAATTCTTTTTCCTGCAGCAGGCGGCGCCGCTCCTGCTCCAGTTCTGCAACGCTGCGCAGCTTTTTAGAGTATGCTTTCATAAAGACGTTCTTATCAGGCTTTCTTGTTCTGCTCGGCCTCATCGCCCTCATCATCGGCCGATGAGGTTATGACCTCTACAAGCGAATCGGCAAAGAAACGGGTGATGGGCCTGCGCAGCACTACTACCAGCGCCAGCAGCAATATGTATATACCTGTGGTGATGAAGTAGGCCGCAAGCGGCGATACCCCCATTTGTATGAAGGCGCTTGTAAGGCCAAAGCCTATGAACAATACTATGCAGAAGAATATGAGCAACCCTATGAGCGCGAACAGTACATAACTCACCACGCCGGCCGTACGGCCTATCAGGTCTATCTTTACCAGGTCTACCTGTACTTCTATATAGCGCGTTATCCTGTCCTTTATTCCGCTGAAGATGCCCATAATGTCTGCTTTATGTGTATATGTTCTCCTCTATATCCGCAGGTACTTTGCCGAATTTGTCCTTTATGTTGTTAAGGCCCTTTTTCAGCTTTTCCATGTCCTCTTTGCGTTTTTCTTTGTCGGTGGCCAGCAGGTAGCCGACCGCTACACCTACCACTACTCCTGCGAATAGGGTAGCTACTGTGTTGCTCATTTTTGCCATAATGGTATTATTTGGGTGATCGTTCGTTAATTGAACCTAAAGTTCTGTAAAGTTAGAATACCATGCAAGTCCCGGCCTTACATATATCACACATAAGTGCATGATCTGTGTTTTTCTTAACTTACTTCATATAGTAGCGGTTGTCAAGTATGTATTTTTCTACCACGCCGGGCACTATATACTTTATAGACCGTTTTTCCTTCAGCTGCCTGCGTATGTAGGTCGATGATATGTGCAGCAGCGGCGCATCCAGCATGGTTATCTGTGCGCCCCAGGTATCTTCTATCTCGAAGCCCGGCCTGTTGTACACTATGAACGAATAGCGCTCTACCAGGTGCTCGAAGTTCTTCCACCGGTGTATGTTCTGAAAGCTGTCGGCCCCCATTATCACCGAAAAACGCTCCAGCGGGAACTTCTCGGTAAGGTAGGTGAGCGTATCTATGGTATAGGACGGCTTCGGTAGCTGGAACTCCACATTGCTCGCCCTGAACTTCGGGTTATCTTCTATGGCTATATTCACCAGGTGCAGCCTGTCGTACTCGTTCAGCAGCGAGTGCGAATCCTTTAACGGGTTGTGCGGCGATACCACGAACCATACCTTATCTACCTCTGTATGCTCTACTACATGGTTGGCTACTATAAGGTGGCCTGTGTGAATGGGGTTGAAGCTGCCGAAGTACAATCCGATGTGCATGACTGGAACTGGTGATGATATAATGACCGGGAAAACGCCCCGAAAGGCGGCACAAAAATATCATTAATTACCGTTCCCCGGGTTAAGGTCTTATGATATTGCCGGTCAAATTAGACACATATTATTTTTTGGTGTCCGGCACACCGGCAGGTGTCATTTTTTCTTTGCATGCTCGGCCACGCGCTGCATTTTGCGTATAGCGCCCTCGGCATTATGCAGCTGGCGTTCGTTCTCCTTCATGTCGGTATGCCGTTTGCGGGCTATGGTGCGGTCTTCCAGTGTCTGTCGGCTCTTTTCGGCCTTTTCCATGTGGTCCACTATTTTCAACTGTCTTTTGCCCTGCTTGCTCAGCGCTGCAAAGAGCTTCCTGTTGCCCCTTAGGTAGTTACCGTAAAATGTTATGCACCTTGCTGCGCTATCTATAGTACTCTTGTAATGTTCTATGGTTGCAGCATAGCGCGTGGTCAGTTCCACATTGCCTGCGTTCAGTTTTTTGTACTGCTCCAGGCTGCGCACATTGGCCTTGTGTACGTTCAGCGCAGCTACATACTGTTTCTGTAGTTCCTCGTACCGCAGGGCTACCGTATCGAAGCTTGCAAAGTAGTACTTCATCAGTGTGTCCGTCACCTGGTATTTCTGCTGTTCGAACAGGCGGCTCCACTGCTTTACCTCATCATCATAGCTATCGTGCATGCTGAGGCGTGCTACGGCCTCTTGCACCAGCATAGAGTCCTCCACACCCAGCGACCCCGCCAGCGAATCGAGCAATACCTTGCTCTCTGCTATCGCTATCTCTGTACTTGCCTCCTTCAGGCGTATATCCTGCAGCATCGCGTCCAGCCGGGCATTGCGCGCCTCTACCGAGTCGTTTATCACCTCCAGTTCGGGGGCGCCCGCCCGTTTCTGTACCTTACCTGTCTTTACTTTATCTATGCCGTTGGGGTTCAGCCCACGACCGCGCTTCTGAATATCGGCCAGCTTCTTGTGGCTTCTTGTGTACTTATTGTTGGCGCCACGGTCGTGTTTCCTGCATTCTGCCAGCAGCCGTTTATCGTCTGTCTTTATACGGCGTATATACTGTTTGGCCTCCATTCCTTTGGCCCTGTTCTTCCGGCTCAGCCTGCTATACTCCTCCGGGAATGCCTTTTTCTGCTTCTTTATATACTCTACAGATGTCTTCATATTCGCCGTAGCGTCCTTCAGCATGGGCAGTGCACGTTTGCCGGCCGTATCCTTGCTCAGTTGCCTTAGCAGCGAATCGGCCAGTATGGTGTTCTTCATCGCCATAGCCAGGTGGTAGCGCTCATTGTGGGCATAGGCTCTGTCGGCCATTTCCAGGTTTCGCTCTGTCTCGCTCAGTTTACTTATCTCGTCCAGCCGGGGCGATGCTTTCACCGGCTGGCTTATCTCGTTGAAACGCCTCACCGCACTATCTCCTGCCTCGAATATGGTCAGCGGCATCAGCGTATCCGTCAGTTGCCACAACGGGTCCTCGGGCAGGTGCCGCAGCCGGAAGACCTCCGGGTCCTGCATGAAGTACTGCGGGTCGTACCTGAATTTGAATTTCAGGTTCTTCGCCTTTAGCTTCTTCTGCATCAGCAGTTTGTTCAGCAGCATACGCAGCTTGCTGTTGGCCTGGTGCATATAGCCGGCGCCCCATGTAGGATCTGCCAATTCCCACCGGCCATCTATCTTCACGGCACACCATTCGTGGCGGGGTATATACATCGCATCCCCATTGTCGAATATCAGGTCCTTAGCATAGCCACCTATGGTCACCGCTTCCAGCCCTGCACTGCGGCACAGGGCCACATACAGCTCTGCATATCCCCGGCACAGCGCTCTTTTCTGTCGCAGGGCCTGTGCCACCTTATCATCGTCGCTACCATCTAGTTGCCACATACCTTTTACATCATAGGCTATATTATGGGTCACCCAGTTGTATATGGCGTTGGCCTTCTCTTTCTGTGTTCTCAGGTCTATACACAGGGCCGCAGCCAGCCCATCTACATCGGTACCGAAGTTGCCGGGTGCTGTTATGCCAATGGTAGTATCGGTCTGTGCCCATACGGTGGTAAAGGAAAGTAGAGCCAGGACAAATGAAAGTATTACACTGTGCATGCAGGTATATATAACTGCACTAAAGTAAGCCATAGTATAGCATTTGCAAACAGGGTAGGGCGTACATACCCCTCCGGCTCATCTCAGCCCCTCGTTCACGCTGCGCAGGGCCGCGCTGCCGGGGCATAGTATATCCTTCCCCAGCTTGTTCAGCGGCACATCGGTGGTGTTTATTATGTTGTGCAGGTCTTTAGTGTTGGTATCTATATACAGCAGGCCTGTCAGTATCTCCTGCCGTGCAGCGGCCGTTTTTACGGCGTTCATGGCGCTCAGGCGGTCCTGCGGGTCCCAGTTCTGTTCCAGCTTGCGCAGCCGCAGGGCCGATCCGTCATGCATCTCCACGTTCTTCATGCTGCCCTCCTCATATTCGGTGGTTATCTCCTCCTTCACAGGTACGAAGTCTATGGTGCCAATAGCCTCTACATGTTCGCGTACATGGTCGTAAGACTTGGTAGAGCCCACATTGTTGTTGAACGTCACGCAGGGCGATATCACATTGATGAAGGCGAAGCCCGGGTGCGCCATTGCGGCCTTTATGAGCGGTACCAATTGTGTCTTGTCACCAGAGAAACTTTGCGCTACATACGAGGCCCCAAGCTCTATGGCCAGGCTGGCAAGGTCTATGGTCTCGAAGAGGTTCACATTCCCGCTTTTGTTCTTCGACCCCTTGTCGGCCGTTGCACTGTCCTGACCCTTGGTGAGCCCGTAGCAGCCATTGTTCATCACTATGTATACCATGTTCAGGTTGCGCCGTATCACATGTACGAACTGTCCCATGCCTATGGATGCCGTATCGCCATCGCCCGATACACCAAAGTATATCAGGTCCCTGTTGGCAAGGTTGGCGCCTGTGGCCACCGATGGCATACGCCCGTGTACCGAATTGAACCCATGCGAATTGCTGAGGAAATAGGTAGGTGTTTTCGACGAGCAACCTATGCCCGATAGCTTGGCCAGCTTGTGGGGCTCTATGCTCATCTCGTAGGCGCTCTGTACTATGGCCGCGCTTATAGAGTCGTGGCCGCAGCCCGCGCACAGCGTACTCAGTGCGCCCTCATAGTAGGCCATCGTATATCCCAGCTTGTTCTTGGGTAGGGCCGGGTGGCGGAACTTCGGGCGAACGTAGGTCATACCTGTGCGTTTTAGCGTTGTGGAACCATATATGTACTAGTGAAAGATATGAAATATTATCTTGTGCAACAAATTTTTAATGCAGTAAAAGAAAAGCCCCGGGGAGGCCGGGGCTTTAGAGCGGAAGACGAGATTCGAACCCGCGACCCTCAGCTTGGGAAGCCACTAAAGGCATACACGACCTGAATAGCCACATCTGTTTATGAATGACATACACTTTACGAATTAGTCATTTACATACACACTTCTAAGGTCAAGCTTGAAAATAGCTTGAACATGAACTACAAATTCATATTAGACAAACGCCGTATTCGGCAGAACAACACCTATCCTCTAAAGGTGAGGGTTTATGAGGGGACAAAGAGTACGGAAAGGTCGTTAAGCATAGCCATCAAAGAGAGTGAATGGGATGATGATGCACAGGTAGTACTTAAAACCTGCAAGAACCATAAGCTATACAACTCAAAGCTTGCACAGGAAAGGGTTGAACTTGATAAGCAAGTCCTATTTGGTATCGAAGCCACACAGACCAGAAAGCCAAAACCCAAACACTCCATTATAGACTATGGCAGCAGGCTATCGGTAGAGTATGAAAGGACAGGCAAATCAGGTAACTCGATTGTATATAACACAGCCGTTGAGATGCTGCTTAGATACACAAAGCAGAAAAACCTAACATTTGAGGACATAGACTACTCGTTTCTTGTGGCCTTTCAGAATGACCTGCTAACAAGGGGAGTTGGTGTCAACACCATATCAATATACCTGCGAACCATAAGAGCCATCTTCAACAAGGCTATCAACGAAGAACTGACGGACAACTACCCTTTCAAGAAGTTCAGGATAAAGCAACAGCCTACACCATCAAGGTCGCTGACTGTTGAGGAACTGCGGAAGATAGCCCATTATAAGTGTTCAGGGGTGGTAGAATTCAACAGAGACCTATTCCTACTGTCGTTTTGCCTGATTGGTATAAACTTTGCTGACCTCCTTACCTTGACGACTGGCAACATCGTTAATGGCAGAGTAACATTTGCCAGAAAGAAGACACATAAGGTTTACTCCATCTTATTGCATAGCCAGGCAGAAACGTTATTTGCGAAATGGGACAAAGGCACCCATTATTTGCTACCAGTCCTCTCACCCACTTACAAGGGTGTTACTCTCATCCATAAAACGCAGTTAGCGATAAGCCTGTGCAACCATTATCTAAAGAAGATAGCCAAAGACCTCGAAATCAATAAGCAGGTATCTACCTACTATGCACGTTATTCATGGGCAAACATTGCTCGTTCGCTGGGGTATTCTAAAGACCTCATTGCCGAAGCACTTGGTCATGAATATGGCAACAAGGTTACGGGAATATACCTTGACAACTACGAGAATGCTGTATTGGACAAAGCCAATGAGCAAGTCATAGCTGCCATCTTTTCGTAACCCATTCTATCGTTCACATACAAATACAACCTCAAATGAAAGAAGTAGTTAGTACCATCATTGGGTTCATCCGAACCTTACTGGCAATCATTGCCATTATCTTTCTTATCGGGCTGTGGGATTTCATCTGCAACCCATTGAAGTTCATTCATTGACCGCTTAGTCAACCTCGAAGTCCATCAATTCCTTTGGCTTCACTTTCAGGATGCGGGCAATCAGGCAGGTATGGGACAGGGACGTATTTATTACCCCTGTCTCAATTCTGCTTATCTGGGACGGAGGTAACCCAGCCTCATTGGCAAGCCGTTCCTGTGAGTAGCCCTTTTTCAGACGTATCTCACGCAGCTTGTTTCCAGGCCGAAGGGGCCCATGCTCTTACCTTTTACTCGTTTACCTTTCGACTTGTCGATACTCAGGCCTACGTTCTTAGAGCTTATTACGGTGAAATCGATGAGCCTTCTTGTGCAGCTTGTCATCATGGTAGCAGCTATCAGCGCTGCGCACATCATTTTTTTCATTGAGTATATTTTTGGGTCGTTCAATATCACACAATATACAAAATGATCAGTTATAAATGATTATTATTTCAATGTTTATTAGGTCTATATTCGCTTCAGCATTCCGTGCGATCTCATACTTATGGGCCTTCTGCTTCTACTTTCGAATAGGGTCGCTATCCACCCGCAGATCGTCGCATACACACACCATCTCATTCGTTCTTTTGTAGCACCTTTGTATCTACCAAAAACAACTATATCATGTCTACGAACAGCGTTTCTCTGCACCGCGTCATCAAGGCCACTCCCGAAAAAGTATTTCGTGCCTTTACCGATCCGCTGGCCATGGCCTCATGGCTGCCACCTTACGGCTTCCTCTGCACTGTTCACGAAATGAACGCACAGGTAGGCGGCACATACAGGATGTCCTTCCAGAATTTCTCTACAGGCAACAGCCACTCATTTGGCGGTCAGTATGTAGACATCAAACCGAATGAGTACCTGCGGTACACCGACAAGTTCGACGACCCGAACCTGCCCGGCGAAATGACCACTACCGTATGGCTGCAAAAGAATATGGCAGGTACCGAGCTGAAGGTAGTACAGGAGGGCATACCCGCTGTAATACCCGCCGAAATGTGCTACCTGGGCTGGCAGGAATCTCTCGAAAAGCTCATAAAGCTGGTAGAGCCACAGATACCCGATGCCTGATAAATAATAAACCACATTGCCATGGCAAAGACCGACTTTAAGAACATGAACGAATACCATGCCACCCAGCCGAAGGAGGCGCAAGAGCGCATGCAGGCCATACGCGATGTGATACACGAGGTAGTGCCCGGTGTGGAGGAGACCATTAGCTACCAGAT
Source organism: Nemorincola caseinilytica (assembly GCF_039540515.1). Lineage (NCBI taxonomy): Bacteria > Pseudomonadati > Bacteroidota > Chitinophagia > Chitinophagales > Chitinophagaceae > Nemorincola > Nemorincola caseinilytica. The sequence continues at coordinate 84,208 of NZ_BAABFA010000001.1, forward strand.
ACCCTGTTTCAAATACCTGGGGTACCTTATCTACTACTCGGCCCACACCAGGCATATATCTCTTTCCTATCCCTATACGCCTCAGTTCCTGGCGGCCTTTGCTACAGAGCTTAGGGAATACAAGGTAAGCCGGTCGGCCATACAGTTCCCCGCCGACAGGCCCCTTCCGCTCGATCTCATACGGCGTATCATCCTCTTCAGGAAAGCCGAGAACGAAGCCGCCCCTAAAAAGAAGAAATAGAGAAGAGGCCATCACTTCCCTTTGCTGCCGGGTATATCGGCTTTCTCATTCCGCAATGATATGGGCATCATATACATGTATATATGATGTTTAAAAAATAATACCTACATTGTTGTGTTCCAATGTAGGCCATATCTTATGAATGAAACCAATGTTCAGTTGCCCACACTCACTATCAATATCGGTATAACCGGTCGTACGGGAGCCCCGTCTGCCGGTATCGATATAAACGAAGAACTCGGTAACATCTTTTCCCTGGTGGGGCAATGCGTAACAATGATGTTCGCCAATGGCCTGAACAGGTATTATGCCGGTAGCCCCCATCATTATCTCCTTACCACACTGGCAAGCCATTACGATCGTATAGCCTCGCAGATAGCCCTGGACAAAGGGTTCGCATTACAATGTGCCATACCTTCCAAAAAGGAAAGGTATGCACAGAGCCTGGCCAGTGACGAGAAGGAAAGAGAGGTGATATCTTCCCTCTTAAGTAAATGTGAAAGGCTGTTCGAGCTGGATCTCGAGGACACAATGGGAAGCAAATGGGCCGGTGAAATAGTCGTAGATCATTGCGATGTGCTCATAGCTATCTGTGATGGCAGGAATACCGGCGATGATCCAGGATCGCAACACATGATAGAGCTGGCGAACGCACAGAATGTTCCTGTCCTGTATGTAGATGCCGCTACCGCAAAGCCAGCAGTACTATCCTTCCAGGGCCAGCAGGTACCCCTGTCGGGAGATGCGCTCATCGGTGTTCTGCAGCCGCTTTTATCGCCCGGCGATGGGGCGGCTTTCAACGATATGTACAACAAGGAGCCTGCTCCATACTGGCGCTATTCTTTCATAGACCCTATGCTGAAGCATCTTTTCACCAAGGGTTTTCAGGGACGCCCTGCGTTGGGCCGGTCGCGCTATGATATATATGCCAAACAAGGCTGGGAGGAGCTTTGGCAAGGTGCCGTTCCTGGAAAAGAAGATCTGTTCAGAGACTATGCCGATGGTGGTTTCAGAGAAAAATATGAACAACTCGATGCATTATCGATGCGATATGCCGATACATACAAAAGTGCAGGTATAATGCGACATATCTATTTTTTCCTTTCCGGCATGGGCTTGTGCATAGGCTTCTACTATGGCTTTTGGTACAACAGCGCCGGAGAAAAGACACTCACCGTCACCACCATCAGGACGCTCGGTTTTGTGATGCAGGCCATATGTATATTGCTTATAAGAAGGATATACAAGAACAATGAAGCAGCGAGGTGGCACCAGCGGTACATAGACTATCGCATACTGGCCGAAATGCTGCGCCACTCCACGCTGCTTACGTCTATGGGTATCGGGGTACATGGCATCAGCCTGCCCGCATTTCTGAAAAAGGATGGCGTGAGCTGGATAAACTGGCATTTTCGTGTCATAATGCGCAATGCCGGTATACCGGCCATCACCGTCAATGCTTTGCAGCTTGATACCACAAAGCTGCTTATAGGGAATCTACTGAACGGCCAGGTAAGATACCATACCGATAGTGAGCGCAAGAACAATTTGATAGCCCGGCGCCTGAAGAGCGCGAGCGACCTGTTCTCCAGGCTCACCTATACTGCCGTTCTGGTGCGTGTAGGGGTATATGCGCTTAATGTGCTGAACTGTGCCGCGCTTATGAACGAGGATCTTCTGGATATACTGGTAAAGACCACCAATGCACTTTGCCTGTTGTTCCCGGCCCTTATGCTGCTGTTCGATTCTATAGCCGCGCAGGGTGGATATGATATGCTGGCCCAGCGGTCGGCGGCAATGAAGAACGGGGCGGCGAAACTAAAGGAAATGGCCGATGCAAAAGCAGACCATAATACTTTGAAGCAGGTCATTCAGAATGCAGCTACGCTCATGATAGCCGAGGTATCGGACTGGCGTTTGTTCGTGAACACCAAGACCATCAAAAAGTAAGGTGCTGTTCCGCTTTCTAAAAGTGCCATTCCTCGCGCCAGCGCATCAGTATATAGTCCTCTATCGATTCTATCCGTTCGTCGTCAGGGTGCTCACTGTTATACAACTCGTGCTGGAACGATGCCGAGCCTGATGGGTTTACCAGTTTTCGTTCGTGCATGCCATTCAGATTGCAGTACCGCATCACAGGTGTCCATAGGTGCCGCCAGAATGCTTCTGTCATCCCTCTTGTAAGGTACACGTTGCGAATGGTGGGGTAGCGCTGCAGAATCCTCACTATATCTACATAGGTGAAGTCGTCAAAATTGTGAACAAAGGCCTTGTCCTGGAAACCGCCCAGCATTTTGGGGTGGTGCCGATGGTGCGGGTCGGCATCATCTATCGAGGCTATCAGGTCGGTAAGCGCTATGCCATGCTCGCTGCAGAAACGCTTCCATTCGGCAGGTGAGGCATTTATAAGAGAAGCACCGCCATACAGGCGTGGCAATACATTCCAGAAATAACTGTCCCCGGTACGGCCATAGAACCATTCTGCGGTATTACCTGTGGGCCATTCGGGGTCAAAGGTACCCACTATCAGCGTGGTAGGTTCGTGTTCCAGTCTTTCCAGGTGCAGGTAGCTGTGAAATTTGTGCCGGCAGGCCATTCGTCTATCTTTCGCGCAATTTATCGCTAAACAGCTACAGTTCTCAGCTTTTCTTGTTTATCAGCATCAGCAGCAACCCTATACAGAACAATGAGGTGAATATCTGCTTGTTATATTTCGCAAGCCAGTTGGGCAGGTAAATGTCGAAATTGTCCATTGGGGAATTTGAATACCTTCTTGCCATTTTAGTAAGGGGGCAGCTACCTCCGAATATCAGTAATACAACACCTTCGCCCACCACTGCGCCTGCGGCCAGCCATGAGCAGGCAGATACCTTTCCCGTTATACCACTATACATTACATAGGCTATCATGGCAACAAATGCGCCCCATACCACTGTATGTACGGTCTTTATGGCTCTTAATTTCTGGGGGTCGGTCATTCTGTTCCTGGTAGCTTTTCTTCTGGCAAAGTATACCGGCAAGCAAATATCGGTGAACTTTCAGGGCAATACCGTTATTGTTCTTTGCATAAAGAACACCCTTGCCAGGATGGCATGGGCGTATATAAAGGGCTAAAAGCATTATTCATATCCTAAAATAAAACAAAAATGCAAACCTTGAACGACATGCTCAGCAAAATGACCGAGTTCCTGAGGTCAGAAGCAAAACAGAAACTATTATCGGACAGCAGTTCCAGTTGGGAGAATTCACTTGTGTGCCGGTAATGTCCGTAGGATTCGGAATAGGCGGTGGCGGTGGAGAAGGAAAAGGTAAGGGCGGTAATGGAGTACAGGCCATGGGAGAGGGCGAAGGTGTAGGCGCCGGTGGTGGTGCCGGTATGAGTCCTGTGGGTTTTTTGGCCACCAAAGGTGGAGAGATACAATTCATCTCTACCAAAGGTTCAAAAGGTATAGGCACAGCGCTAGAGAAAATACCCGATATCCTGGAGAAATTCATGGACAGTAAAAAGCAGGACACCTCTAAGGCATAGCAAATATGCCGATCGTTGTATAAAAGAAAAAGTCGCTGAAATCATTGATCTTCAGCGACTTATCTTCTTTCAAGTAGTTCGACTAGGATTCGAACCTAGACAAACAGAGTCAGAGTCTGTTGTGCTACCGTTACACAATCGAACTATTCTGTTGTAACAGGCTGCAAATTTACATAGGTTTTTGTGGAGTACAAAATTTCTATGCCGGAATCTGTGCCCAAAACCTCACATTATTACACTATCACATTTCAGCACATTTATCGCATTACCACATTGTCGCATTAAAAAGCCCTGCTCACACCCACTACATACCTCAGCGCCAGGTAGTCGCTGTTGCCATAGGGTGGGCGGTTCAGGAAGAAGGGCATATCCACACGCAGCGTAAGTGGCCTTGCTTTCTCAAAAACGCCCCAGCTTTTTATAGTGAACGCACAGCCTACACCCGCATCGGCATGCAGGGTGCTCCATGTCGATGTCGGTATGGTATAATGGAAATCCATGTTCTGGTAGCTGCTCAGTTCCATAACACCCGCATCGCCAAAGGCATATATATCGGCATGCAGCCAGTTGCGTGTAAGGCGTGGGCGCCACTGCAGGTAGTTGCTTATGCCTATTTCCATGTTCACCGCGGCTCCGCTGCGGCCCTTATAGCCTGTCAGCAGGCCTCCGTTATGCTCGTCGGGGGCAAAGTAGCCCGCATAGCCGCGCAGGTTCAGGCCACCGCCCTGCTGCCAATGGTTGGTCTCGTACAGCCCTGTACCCCGCCAGTCGGTAGGGGAGAAGCCTATAGAACGGGTGTATTTATCCTCCATCATCTGCTCGGGGTTGGCTCCTGCCATGTACAGCATGCTCTCATAAGGCATCTGCCTGCCCAGCCCGAAGCGCCCTATGAAACGTGTACGCACATCCAGCAGGTCTAGCGTAGAGTAGTTCACTGCCTCCAGTTGTGCATACGAATAAGTGAATTGCAGCGCATCCTTTGCCAGGAACGGTGCGCGTGCGCTGAAGGTGTAGCGGCCTACACCTCTCATATACTGGTAGCTGTGTGTCCATGCCACGTTCACAGAGTTGTTCTTGCGGCCGGGTTCGCTGCTCCAGTCTATAGGGTCGTACAGGTATGCCTTGTCAAAAGAGGAAGGTCGCCACATCATCAGCCCGTATAGCTGCACCAGGTTCTTATCGCTCTGCTGCCAGTTCACACCGCCACGGTTATACCACAGGCCGTCCAGGTAGCGGGTATTGATCTGCAGTTGCAGCCTAGGCAGCTTGCGACTCAGTGGCGACAGGTAGTTAATAGAGTAGTTCACCGGTTTATACCTGTCATAATACCCCTCACCCTTGAACGATTTATAGGCGTCCTGCTGCAATACATGCGTGTTCCACCATACTGTCGCATCCAGCTTATAGAGCTTCGCAAAATAATCACCCTCGAAGTGCAGACCGGCCTTTATGCCGTCCACCGGGTTCCACCATGCATCGGGACGTACATACATGCGGTAGTGCTTGCGGTCGGTCTGAGGCGCCATGCCGCCATCCAGCATCACCTTTACGGCTCTGGGGCTTATGGGCAGGCCGCGTGTCTTATAATTGTCCACCATATTGCGGTCGGCAAAACGGTAGGTAGTATCTATCTGCACATGCCTTATGCCCGCCGGTGCATATATGCGTGCGGTGTAGGTCGGATTCAGTATGCCCCAGCCGGTCCATTTGGGTAGGGTAGTGGCGGGTGTACTCTTCTGGAACCATGTATTGGGTATGTTGTAGCTCTGTTCGCTGCCGTCTTTCCCGGTCACGGTGAAGTCCAGCGGCATCTGCATATCGCCCCTGCGGCTGAAGCCTATAGCAAAGCTATCTGTGCCGCGTATCTTGCGTACCTTACATATACCATAGTCCAGCGGCTTTGTGGTCTCGAACCACTGGTCGAAGAACCACGACAGGTCTACCTTGGTATAATTGATGATGGATGCACGGAAATCCTCGAAGTACGGATGCGCGAATTTCCACTGGTCGAAGTAGTGCATCATCGCGCGTTCAAATAAGCTATCGCCCAGCACATATTCCAGGTTGTACAGCATACTGGCCGTCTTGTAATATACCAGGCCATAGCCGCCGCCATGTGCCAGCGCACCATTGAAGTCGTCAGAATGTGTGTTGATAGATACTTCGTTCTGGTTCAGCGCAGCGCTACAGTAAGAGTTCAGTACACGCAGGTCCATCACATTCGTGGGCTGCGCGAATTTCCTCCTGTACCACGACTTCGGCTTATCTACCACCAATATATCGCCATCTATGCGGCGCAGCCCCATCGATGTCAGGAATTGGGTAAAGCCCTCGTCCATGGCAGCACGGAAGGTCTCGTTGCTACCTACCTGCCCGTAGAACCAGTTGTGGGCTATCTCGTGTACCAGCAGGCCACGGTAGCCGGGGTCTATACCGCCATCCAGTGTCAGCATGGGGTATTCCATACCGTCGGCAGCATCAGCGGCCACTATCTTAGGGTAGCAGTACCTGCCTATACCCTCCGAAAAGGTCTTTATGATCTTCGATATATATTCCGGCGCGTTCTGCCAGCCTGCCGCATGCGGCTCCTGCACTATGGCCACACATTCCACATCGTTCCAGTAGGCTGTGCCTATGCGGTACCAGGGGTCTGCAGTAAAGGCAAAGTCATGCACATTATTGGCTACAAAATGCCATTTCTTGCGCTCGCCCTTCACATAGGGCGTTATCACCGATGGCGTCTCGTTCATCTTCTTATTGGCAAAGTTCTTCAGATCCAGCTTGGCGCGCAGCTCGTCGGGCAGCACTTCTTTGCGGTTCCTCAGTTCGCCGCTGGCCTCCAGTACATAGTTCGATGGGAAGTCCAGTGTCACATCATACAGCCCAAAGTCGCCATAGAACTCCCTGTTCAGGTGCTGGTAAGTGTCCCAGCCATGCATCCTGTCGTACACCGATATCTTGGGGAACCACTGGCAACCGTTATAGTGCATAAAGCCCCATGCCGGGTACATCTTCATGCGGCGGCGGGTACTGCCCATATCATAGTAGGTATTGAAACTCATACTCAGCTCTACCTTGCTGCCCGGCGCCAGTGGCCTGGGCAGGTATACCTTCATTATGGTATTGTCCAGCTCGGTGCGAACGGTCTTGCCGTCGGCCTGTATATTGTCCAGCACTATACCCAGGCCTGCGCGTTCCTTCTTGCCCAGCCTCGCCTTCGACTTATTGGCCTTTTCCAGCTCGCGCAGGTAAGAGTCTTTTATGAATGCATTCTGGAACAGGTGGAAGTACACATACCGCAGCGTATCCGGCGAATTGTTCCAGTAGGTGAGCTCTTCTGTTGCCTCTATCACATGGTCCTGCTCGTTCATGTGCGCATTTATCTTGTAGTGCACATCCTGCTGCCAGTAGGCGGCATCGGGTCTGCGGTTCTGCCAGTAGTGCTTATTGGTAGTGCTGCGGTAGGCATTATCGTTCACCTGTGCATGACCATAAGAGGCTATGAGTACCCCCAGCAGGGTCAGGGCGGGCCGTAAATTCATGAGTAGTTGTATTTGTGCGTAAAAATAGAATATAATACCGAAGGTTACTTCCCCCATAGAAGGTTATGAAGACCGTATATTATGGAGCCCACACAGTATTTTTGCAGCAATTATATCTAATGAAGGGGAAAGTATACAGGTCTACCGGTAGCTGGTATGTGGTGCATGCAGAAGATGGCCAGGTGTGGAATGCCCGCATCAAGGGCCGCATGAAGATAGATGAGGAGATATCATCTACCAACCCCATAGCCGTGGGCGATACCGTGCTGTTCGATGCAGAGGATGAGGCGGTAAAGACCGGCATCATCACCGGTATAGCCCCGCGCCACAACTATATGGTGCGCATATCGCCGCACAATCCCGGGCAGAAGCACATCATAGCTGCCGATATAGACCTGGCCCTGCTGGTGGCCTCTATAGCCGAGCCCCGCACATCCACAGGTTTTATAGACCGCTTCCTGGTCACAGCCGAGGCATACCATATACCTGCCGTGCTCGTCATCAATAAGACGGATATCCTAAAACCCAAACACCACGAGATACTGGAAAGCTGGATAGATATCTATACCTCGATAGGCTACGAGGTGTTCCCGGTATCGGCTACCGATGCCGCTACGCTTGCAGCCCTTACAGAAAGGATCCATGGCAAGATCACCCTGTTCAGCGGGCACTCGGGGGTGGGGAAGAGTACCCTTATCAATCAGCTCATACCCGGCCTCGGTATTCGCACCAATGTCATTTCCGGCTGGAGCGGCAAGGGCCAGCATACCACCACCTTCGCCGAAATGTTCGATCTGCCCGATGGCGGAAAGATAATAGATACCCCCGGTGTAAAGGAGTTCGGCCTCATAGACCTGGCACAGGAAGAGCTGTCGCAATATTTCCCCGAAATGCGCCGCGTGTTGCACCAATGCCGTTTCAACAACTGCAGGCACATCAACGAGCCCGACTGTGCGGTGAAGCAGGCCGTCAACGACGGCACCATAGCCATAGACCGCTATGCCAACTACATGGGCATGCTGGATAGTATAGAAAAGAAGTGGTAACGCCTTACTGCGCCTTCAGCGCCTCCCAATATTCGGCAGCGCGGCGTGTGTGAGGTATCACTATGGTACCGCCCACTATATTGGCCACTGCGAATATTTCGTACATCTCCTCTGTAGATATACCCTCATCATGGCATTTGCCAAGGTGGTATTTGATGCAGTCGTCGCAGCGCAGTACCATGCTGGCCACCAGGCCCAGCATCTCCTTGGTACGCACCGGCAGCGCGCCCTCTGCATATGTGTTCGTATCTAGGTTAAAGAGCCTGTTGATCACCTTGTTGTTCTTTCCAAGGAGCACCTCGTTCATCTTGGCCCTATACTCGTTGAATTCTTTTACCTGGTCCATTTCTTAATTATGAATTATGAATTATGAATTATGAATTGGGTATCATAAAGAGAGCTTACCTCCCTCTCCTTCGGAGAGGGTCGGGGAGAGGCTTTTCAGGAATTTGTCCAATCCCTTTCTCTTCGGCTCGTCCAGAACATACTGTATGTTCTCCCTGTAGTATACGTTCAGGTCGTACCACGGGAAGGGGTTCTCTGCTATCACCGCATCTATATGCTTCAGCCCCTCTGCATTCGCCGCGTCGAACCGCGCTATGAAACCCTGTGGCAGTTCCTTGTTCGCCACCCATGCCGCGAACACGAAGTCCAGCCCGGTATGTGCCTTCCATGCCGCCGACAGGTCATACACATAAGCAAAGTCGTTCAGCATCTTTAGTGCCCTGTCTCCTATTATCACCCCGGCGGTAGTGCCCTTTATGTTGTCTATGAAGTGTTCATCGGCGGTCCTGTATACCACCTCTTTTTTCCAATAGTGTTGCAGCAGCAGTTGTGCCAGCCGTACCGATGTGCGCGACTGGTAGTCCAGGTACACCTCTGTCACTTCTTCCATAGGCACCCGGCTGAAGATAGCTACCGATACCACATTGCCATCGCTGGCTATGCCATGGTCGCCTACTATATGTGCGCCGTTTATGCCCGGTATGGCCGCTACTGGCAGCAGGGCCATATCTATCTCATTGTTCCGTAGCTGCTGCGCCAGCAGGGCAGGGTAGGCCACAGAGAGGGTCATATCATGCCTTACATCACTGCGCTCTATGCCATACAGCAGGGGCTTGGTGTTCAGGTAGCTTACTGCGCCTACTCTTATTTTTTCGTCCACTTACTTCCTGTTTTGCCCGCAAAGATAGTAGCCCACTACCAACCGCTAGCGATGCCTGTGCTTTCTTTTTGTATATCTGCTGAAAAGAGGTTTACTTAGGATTTATGCAATATTTCTTTTAAAAGCCATTCAAAACATTCATTGAATATGCCTTGTTCGTTGAAGAATGTGTTGTCCGCCGTTCGTCTCCATCCAACTTTTTCCGTTTTATACTCTATGTCATATTGGTATTCATAAGTTGTACACAATCCTATTGGTATTTGGGGGGTACCGTCAACATTTTTCATAAGATGACCTTTGCATAACTGAACTATTAGTTTAGAATTATTGTACCGAGGAATGCCTGAGCGAGGATCCCCTTGAATATCTTCTACCCATTTTATGGAAAATGATTCATTTTTTGTTTGTAATATATAGTATATCGGCGCGAAAATATTATACTCTTCTTACGCATGCGCCTTAATTCAAGTACGTTCTCTTTTAAGAGTTCTATAATACTAAGAACGGATCTAGGGGCCTCTTCTACAACTTGGGGAGAATGAATAAATTTCTCACTAACAGATCTAGCATTATTCTTCTCTGTTATCCTATTCATTAGATCATCAAGTGGATCTATCTTTTCAAACTTTTTAAATTCTGCCTCTATGTCATTGCGTAGTTCGCGAAAGCACTTTGCAAAATTTTTATTCTCATGCCCAATGCTATTACTTCTTTTGAATTTATAGGGTAGGTCAGCCTGTGCATGAATGAAGCCTTTTAGCTCATTGATGATCTCTATCTCAACTATAGGGTATGTTTTCTTATCAAGTGCTTTTGCAAAACCTATCTCTTGATTTATCCACTGCGTTCCTATAGAGTTACGCGTCAATATAGGAATGACGAGATCCGCACTTTGTAATTCTTGAAGAACTTTATCAGATAACAACTGTAGAGCATTCTTATATGACCCAATTCTTATTATCTCATAATATTCACTTGATGACATTTCCTTTTCGATGATGTCCACTTTAGAACTGTCTTTTTCATTATAACTAATGAATGCTTTCTTCTTGCTCATTTGTACGAGTTTGACGCAAATGTCTCAAACAACATCTATTCATTCCGTGAAATGTAGAGAAAACTCCCCATTCCTACCCACAAGACCTGCCCATTTCAGCGCCCCGGCGTCCTTAACAAACTTTTGCTTTCTGCTCTACCGAATTGATAGCCATATAGTTGGAAACGTTTTTTCATTCCTTTGACACATTAGCGAATGGTTTTTGGGCTATATACTTCGATATCATCAATTTTCTGGACCCAATTAAACTTAATTCCGATGAAAAAGATATTGATGGCGCTGGCAATTACCACTTTAGCGTATACCGGCGCGGAAGCTCAGAACAAAACACCAAAGCCCCAGGAAAAATGTAGTCTGTCGGCCGATGGTAAGTACGTCACATGCTGTAAGACCTCTCTGAACCCGGCTTATGACATCAAGGGCAAAACAGTAGCGGCAAAACCCGTTGCCAAAAAGCCTGTCGCCAAGAAGACGGTGAACTATCGTCCACGTCCGGTACGGAAGACCTACTATGTGAAGGACTACCAGGTATGTAAGGACGAAGGTGGCTACTACACATGCTGCCTGTACGAGAACAACTACCGTACCACTATCGAAGACCTTAAGTAGAACAATGTAGCCGAACAGAAAACATTTTTCCTGAAACTCATTTAAAAGATACTGCAATGAAGAACATCTTGATGACGCTGGCACTGATCACCTTTGGGTGCGCCGGCGTGGAAGCTCAGATCAATTGTACTGTAGTACCAAAGCAGAAGGTGACCACACAGGTGCAGCAGACCAACCAATGCAAGCTGGTACCTAAGGATGTCTGCACCATATCGCCCGACAGGCGCTCTGTGACCTGCCATAAGACCGTAGATGGTCAGAATTTCACCCCCTATGGCAGGCAGACCACATACTATGGACCCACAGGCCCCATACCGGGCAGCAAAGCTAAGTTCGAGACCGAGACCGTTGTCATAAAAGGTAACGACAAGCCCGACCACTGTACCCGCGATGAGGCCAACCGCACCACCTATTGCTACTACAAGGGGTACCGTATATGCCGCGACGAGAACGGCTTCTACAGTACATGTTTCGCTCCGGGCAACGGCACTGTAAAGGCCGGCGCCACGAAGCTACCAGGCAACAATGGCGTGGTCTTGAAGTAGAGGTGATATCAGCATGACCTACCTGTAAAAAGGTAACACATTGCTGCCACTAACATAGCCCGCCCGGGCAACACCCACGGCAGGCCATAAGCAAAAGATCTGTTTCCAGAACAGGTCTTTTTCTTTTGCGCGCTATTCCATCGTAGCACCAATAACATGCCATTAAGGCTTTTCATACTAAAATACCCGGAACAAAAAACCGTATTTTTCCCGTATCGCCGCGTTTTTTTCAGCGCTAATTTTCCGCTTAACGATCGTTCCCCTGTTGGTCGAAATGCCTATTCGTGCGGCATTGTGTGGTTGTATCTGTCATAGCTGGCCGCCCTTGTAGGTTCTTTTACCTGTCAACTAACTCTCTTTTGGCGATGAATAAACTAGATACATCACACCCCGACTATATAAAAGGGTTTCAGGAAGGGTATATGATAACGATGCATCTTCCCGAGATATCGGACTGGATGGCCCGCAAAAAGGATAGCGGTCTCAAGTATGCCGGCTTTCTGCACGGGCGGCTCGAATACCTGATGGAGAAGGTGCAGGACCTGGTCATAAAGCAGGATGCCTGGGAGTGGGACGATGATGAGTGAATAGCGCATGTTCTCGTATTTTGTGGTTAGCTTTGTATTCCTATCTTTTATTCCATATCTCTATGTTCAGGTATTTTGCCCGGGTCCTTTTCTCTCTGTTATTGTTCGCGGCCTTGCCGGTATCGATACCGGCATCTGCGCAGGCGCCCGATACTGTTTATGCCGGCTGCTACATCACCAGCATCCACAACATCGACTTCAAGGACAAGGAATATACCGCCGACCTCTGGCTTTGGCTCAAATACCGCAACAGGAAGTTCGATTTTCTGCAGAACCTGGAGATACCGCAGGCCAAATCTGTCTCCCGCTCGTTCGCTACCATCGATACCAGTGGCGAAAGGGTATACCTGCTCATGAAGCTGCAGTGCATCATGAAGGACACCTGGAAGATAGAGAACTTCCCCTTCGACAAACAGAAGCTACGCTTCTCTATAGAGAACTCCCAGTTCGACTCCCGTGTGCTGATCTTCGTAGCCGATACATTGGGCAAGCATTTCGATCCCCGCTTCACCCTGCGCGGCTGGCGTATAGACAGCCTCAACATTACCACCGGCACCCGTATATACGAGACCACCTTCGGCGATGCTGCGGTGGCCGTCCCGCATACCGAGTATAGCAACTACAAGGTGCGCCTGCAGATAAACAGGGATGCCATGGGCCTCTTCTGGAAGATGTTCCTGGGTATGTATGTGGCCTTCCTCATAGCCTATATGTGCCTCTACATACATACCGACAACATAGACTCCCGTTTCGGCCTCAGTGTAGGTGCGCTCTTCGCGGTAGTGGGCAATAAGTACATAGTCGATTCTTCGCTGCCGGAGTCTACCTCGTTCACCCTTGTAGATACTTTGCATGGTATCACCCTCTTCTTCATATTCATTGTCATGATGTGCAATTCCTACACCCTGCGGATGGTAAAACAGGAGCGCCCATCGCGTGCCCGCCGGTTCGATCGTGTCAGCGCTGCCGTGGTATTGGTTTGCTACTTGCTGCTCAATGGCTATTTCATCTATAATGCCACCCGCAACTAAGCCATCATTTTAACGTTTCTTCGTGGTTTACCTTTTCAGTGCCGAGGTATCAACTGGTATCATCCCCACCATATGAAAAGAACCATCTGCATAGCATTCAGGATAGCCGGTATATCCATGCTGTCTTTCATAGTATTCACCCTCCTATACTTATCCGGTGCATATGTATGCTCCCGCATAGCCATAGGCCGCGACAGCGATAGGGGAGAAGATGTGGCCATATACATAAAGACCAATGGTGTACATACCGATATAGTAGTGCCAGTACATACCGCTCTTGCCCACTGGAGCCATGAGGTGCCATATTGCAATACCCGTGGCTGCGACACCACCTGCGGTTACCTGGCAGTAGGCTGGGGCGATAAGGGTTTTTACCTGCGAACGCCCACATGGGCAGATCTGAAATTCTCCGTAGCGTTCAATGCCGCATTCTGGTGCAGTACCACGGCCATGCATGCTACCTACTATCCGAAAATGATGGAGGGGCCTAATTGCAGAAAGATAATGATAAGCAACGTGCAGTACGCGCGGCTGGTACAGTATATACGCAACAGCTTCAGGCAGGACGAGGGTGGGCATTTTATGAACATACCTACCGAAGCCCGCTATGGCAATAACGATGCATTTTATGAAGGCACAGGTACCTATAGCCTTTTTCGCACATGCAATACATGGGCCAATACTGCATTAGCGGCATGTGGCCAGAAGCATTGCCTCTGGACCATCTTCGATACACCTATCTTCGACAAGTACCGATAACTGCTAGCGATGCCTATGGTAGGGATGATAGTGATGCCCGTGATAGTGATGATGACGGTAGCCGTGGCCATGGCCATATCCGCTGCGGTATCCTCCCGGTGGCCTGTGTGGCGCCAGTATGATGCAGGAAGAAAGACCAAGGCTTGCCATCATTATCAGTAACATTATTTTTAGCTTGCTCATAGCTGCTTTTTATTGATAGACCGCAGAAGCTCTGCCATGTTTAGATCAGCAGAGAGGTTCATTGGTCGTTTTACGAAAACTTTAAGGTCTTAATGCGGTCACCTCCGGTATACCGGTATAACGCAGTATATCACCCCGCTCAGAACCGATGTACATACATACATTTGCCCTGCCGAACTTTTAAAAGGCGAACGACCAGACAAATATAAAAAACAGAACAGAAAATGAAAAGAACAGCACTATCTATCGCATTTATCGCTTCGGGACTGCTCATGGCCTTCAGGACACCCGCTCCATCATCGGCATGGTCTCTCGATAAGGCACACTCGAAGCTCGGCTTCAGCATCTCTCACCTCACCGTATCGGACGTAGAGGGCAGCTTCAAAAAAGTAGATGCTAAGATCACCTGCACCGGCGACGACTTTACCGATGCCGTGGTAGAGCTTACGGCCGATGTGAGCAGCATAAACACCGACAACGATGGCCGCGACAAGCACCTGCAGAATGCCGACTACTTCGATGCCGAGAAATATCCTACCATCACCTTCAAGAGCAAGACCTTCAAAAAGCTGAAGGACAATACCTATGCCGTTACAGGAAACCTTACCATGCACGGCGTTACCAAACCGGTAGAGCTGCGCGCTGTGGCCCGCTCCGGCACCAACCCCATGAGCAAGAAAGCCATTACCGGCTTCAAGATCACCGGCGTCATCAACCGTATAGATTTCGGTATAGCGCCCTCTACCCCAAATGCCATGCTGGGCGAAGAAGTGACCCTGACCGCAAATACAGAATTCTCTAAGGACTAATATAAGACGGTCACTTTTATAGAACGGATGCCCGTAAAGGGCGTCCGTTCTGCTTTATGCACGAGGCCGTAGCAAGGTTATCTTATTATTAAATGCTCTTGCCAAGGGGCATATTGCGTCTGCCGCACTCTAATTTTGTATAGCTACGAACGCCACATCCACCATGCTCAGGAAGATATTCTCATTTCGCAACAAATGCTTCTTTCGTTATATCGACGAGCTGGCGATACACCTGCAGGCTATGGGCTCTATGTTCCGCGATGCCATGGCCGGTGGCCCTCATACGCTGGATGCGCATATCATGAAGATGGAAGAAAAGGAGCGTGCGGTATCGCGGCTGGTAAGCGAGCTGCGACAAGAGGTAGGGCAGGACCTGATGTCGCCCTTCGACAGGGAAGATATGCACTACCTGTCATCAGACCTGAAGCATACGGCCGGCGATCTGCTGCACATCACACGCCAGGTACGCAGCTATATGCTCTTCGATATTCCACCTGTCACGCATACCATTACCGGCCAATATATTACGGCAATAGAAAAACTCTGTACCATTCTTTATGGACTTAGAGATACTGGTGGCCTGCTGCGCATGACAGGCGTATGTACCGAGATAAAACAACTCCTTTACCACTGCGACGAGCAGCTAGATAAGGCCATTGCCGATATGGTGAACGATGGCAGGGAAGGTATCGCCCTCATCAAGATAATGGATCACTTCACGGCCCTCGATCGCCTGCTGGAACGCACGCACGATACCGTTAATGTTTGCGAAAGCATCATCGTAAAATACTCTTAGGCTCACACCATGCTCTGGCCAAAGGTGAGCAGGTTATTATCGGGGTCCAGCAGCGCGAATTCCTTTTGTCCCCATGGCTTGTGTTCCAGAGGTGTGGTCTTTACGCCCCTTGCTTTTAGCCGGTGGTACCACTCTTCTATATCATTGGTTCGTATGTACACCTGCCCGTAGTTCTCATTAGGGTCCAGCGTTGCGAACCTGAAGAAATGTATCTGTATATTATCCCGCTGCACCATCAGGTAGTCATCATACTCACCGCCGAACTGTTGGAAACCCAGTTCGTCTATATAAAAACGCCGCGTAGCGCTTCTGTCCCGCATAGGTAGCTTGGGGTTGATGTCCGTCAGCATGCTTGCTATTTGAATCGCCTGTTATAGGGGATAGTTATCTCGAAGGTTGCCCCATCATTGATGACCGAAGTGATATTGAAACTGCCGTTCAGGCCCTTTATCAGGTGTTTCACCAGTGCCAGCCCGAAACCGTATCCTTTCTCGCCGTCCGTGCCATCGGCCGATTCCGTATTGTCGGCCAGCAGTCTTGCTATCTGGTCGTCGTCTATGCCGTTGCCGGTATCTTTTACACTTATTCTCAGTATGTTGGCCGTGTCCGCTATTTCCACGTTCAGGCCCACCGTCACACTGCCGCCCCGCGGGGTGAACTTTATCGCGTTCGATACCAGGTTGCCCGCTATCTGCATCAGCTTGTTCTGCGGAAAGGGTATCTCTATGCCTCCGTCTATCTCTATTTTCAGGGTTATATCCTTGCTTTTTGCCTGTGGCGTATACAGCTCTTCCAGCCTTGCCTTGAAGGTGTGCAGTGTCATTTCGCTCGGTCTGGCCGTGCGTGACCGCTTCTCTTCTGTCAGTATCTCGTCGGCCAGCTCCAGTACCGACTTACCACCCTTATGTATCAGCCCAATGAATTCCAGCACCTCGTCCAGGTCATTTTCCTTTCCCTGCATGCTTATTATCTCTGCCAGGCCCATTATGCCGGCTATAGGCCCCCTTATATCATGCACCACTTTGTTCTGGGTATGCTTCACTTCATCTACCTTGTTCCTCAGCGACTCTATGTAGCTTACCGTCTTTAGCCGGTTCATTATCTCGCCGCTTATTATCTTCAGCATCTCCACTTTTTCCGGCGTCAGTGTTTTCGCTGTCATATCCAGCACACATAGTGCGCCCACGTTCTGGTCCTGGCTCACCAGCGGTATGCCATGGTAAAAACGGAAGTGCAGACCATCTGTCACGAAGTCGGCATCATGGAACACAGGGTCCACCGACATATCGTTCACTACGAACTGGTCTTTCTCCAGTATCGTATACTGGCACACGCTTTCTTCGCGCGGGGTCTGCTCCACATCCAGCCCATAGCTCGATACCGTCCATACCGTATAATTGTCTATCAGGTTCACCAGCGATATGGGGCTGCCCGTCACTTTGGCTGCCAGCTTGGTCAGGTCGCGGAAAGTGTCTTTCAGGTCGGCATAGTTGGGGTCCAGGTCCGACAGTGCCATTATCCTGGCTATCTCGTTCTTTGGTATGGGTGCGCTTTTCACTTTATATCGTTGTGATCGGTTTGTTACAAAGGTAAGTGCTATCGTGTTTTATTACAATTTCAGTTCATCGCTCATCGATCATTCTTTTCAGTGATATGGTTCCTCTATCCGGCAACATCTTTGTTGCCGCATTACCCGTGTACAGCCCTTTCAGATATGTGTGCAAAACAAGAATGGCGACCTGTAGAGGTCGCCATTCTTCTATACATTAGTATTAGCTGCTTATTGCTCTATCACATACACATCCTCTCCCTCATGCTTCATCCTGAAGCTCTCGCGCGCATAGCGCTCCAGCCTTTCGGGGTCATTGGGGCGGCCCTGCATATCTACCGTCAGTGTTCGGGTCTCTGTCTCCATTTCGGCTATCTCGTGTCGCAGGTATTCTATGTTCGCTCTCAGGTCGTCCAGCTCGTGCTGGCGGTCGCGCAGTGTCATCCAGTCGTTCTGGTCAAAGTACATCACCCATGCTACAAAGCATATGGTCACAATGAAGTACTTGTTCATTATCACCCTTGTTACTTTTTTCATAGGTATCGCCATCTGTACGCAGTTTTACTTTACCGAAATTACACCCGCACCTGCAGAGCGCATTCAAATACTTATCAACATATCCACACATATCCCATCCCCTCCGGGGGAGCAGAGCCTATCTCCCTCTCCTTAGGAAAGGCCTGCCTGCCGGTAGTCAGGGTGGGGGAGAGGTCCCTACTTACCGAACTGCAGCATCTTGCCGGGATAGTAGGCCGTATCTTTCAGCTCTTCCTCTATCCTCAGCAGTTGGTTATACTTCGCCATACGGTCGCTCCTGCTGGCCGATCCTGTTTTTATCTGGCCACAATTCAGGGCCACGGCCAGGTCGGCTATGGTAGCATCCTCGGTCTCGCCGCTGCGGTGGCTCATTATGGTATTGTACCTGTTGTGCTGCGCCATGCTCACGGCATCTATTGTCTCGCTCAGGGTACCTATCTGGTTCACCTTTACCAGCAGGCCGTTGGCTGTGCTTTCTTTTATACCTTTTTCCAGGCGGGTCACATTCGTCACAAAGAGGTCGTCGCCTACCAGCTGTACCTTGTCGCCAAGGGCCTCTGTCAGTTTCTTCCAGCCTTTCCAGTCGTCCTCGGCCATGCCGTCCTCTATGCTCACTATGGGGTACTTCTTGCACCATTTTACCCAGTATTCCACCAGCTCGTCGCTGCTCATCTTCTTGCTATCGCTTTTGTGGAAATGGTATTTCTTGTCCTTCTCGTTCCACAGCTCGCTGTTAGCGGCATCCATAGCTATGGCCACTTGCAGGCCCGGCTTGTAGCCAGCCTTCTCTATGGCTTTCAGCACGGTCTCTATGGCCTCCTCATTGCTCTGTATATTAGGGGCAAAACCACCCTCGTCACCCACATTGGTGCTGTAGCCTTTATCTTTCAGCACGTTCTTCAGCGCGTGGAATATCTCTACACCCCAGCGCAGCCCCTCGCTGAAGGTGGATGCGCCGATGGGCATCACCATGAACTCCTGGAAGTCTATCTTGTTGTCGGCATGTGCGCCGCCGTTCAGTATGTTCATCATGGGCACAGGCAGTGTGCGGGCATTGGCGCCGCCTACATACCTGTACAGCGACAGGCCTGTGCTCTGCGCTGCTGCCTTGGCAGCGGCCATGCTCACAGCCAGTATGGCGTTCGCGCCCAGCTTTGCCTTGTTGGGCGTTCCGTCTATGTCCAGCATTATTTTGTCTATGGCACGCTGGTCGGTCACGTCACAGCCATACAGTTCTTCGGCTATTATGTCGTTGATGTTGCTTACGGCTTTCAGTACACCCTTGCCCAGGTATTTTTTCTTGTCACCGTCGCGCAGCTCCACTGCCTCATGCTTGCCGGTGCTGGCGCCGCTGGGTACGGCCGCACGACCCATATTGCCTTCGCTCGTATATACATCGGCCTCTACCGTAGGGTTGCCCCTGCTGTCCAGTACCTGGCGGGCAACTATGTCTGTGATAAAACTCATGTGGATGTTTTTGGTTTTGTGCTGCAAAAATATAGGTTAATACGCGATCTGGTACTTACTGATGTCATATTATTTATTCCGGATGTACATTGATATTCATGTAGAATATTTTTATCTTGTAGCCTTGGCCATTATACCCACTCCCCGATATGGAAAATACACCGCAGCGTTTCAAGTATTACGCATTCATAAGCTATAGTCATAAAGATGAGAAATGGGCCAAATGGCTGCATGAAAAGCTAGAGAACTACAAGCTACCCAATATCATCAGGAAAGAGACCGATGGCCGCCTGCCAAAGGACATCAGGCCTATATTCCTCGATAGGACCGACATCAACACAGGGCCGCTCAAGTCTACGCTCACCCGTGAGCTCGAAGACTCAAGGTTCCTCATCGTAGTTTGCTCGCCCAATGCCGCCGGCTCCGAATGGGTGGACCGTGAAGTAGAGCATTTTATCAAGATAGGCCGTGCCGACAGGATCATACCCTTCATAGTAGATGGCAGCCCGCAACCCACAGCCGGCCAGAAACAATGTTACCCACCATCGCTCGATAAAGAGATACTAGGCGCCACCCTCGAACCCTCTAAAGAGCAGGCCTTTGTAAAGATAGTCGCTTCTATACTGGGCCTCAAGTTCGACGACCTGTGGCAGCGGCACGAGCGCCGCAGAAAACGGCAAAGGAATATCAACTATACTGTTGCCACACTGCTTACCATCTTCGTCGCCATGGCCTCCTTTCTTACCTGGGACCATTACCGCGATAAGGTCACTTACTATGCCGACTATGCAGAAAGGTTCGGCATACCCAATGGCATATATGCCCTCACCCCCGAACAGGCCGTCCACCGGGCCGAGCATTTCAAATTCACATCCAGCGAGGGCAAGCTGCGCAAAGTAGAGCATGTCAACTCATCCGGAGTGCCCATAACATATCAAGAGGTCACCTATAGCGATATGGCCCGCCCCGTCACGTTAAAGCTCATCTACTCAGAAAAAGGCGATCTCGAACGTGCCGACCATGCCGATCAGACCGGCCGCGTCATAATGAGCCACAAATATTCGGGAGAGGATCTCAGTGAGATAGACATAAAAACAGCCAAAGGAAAGGATATGGCCCTTTTCACCACCACCGGTATCTCCAAAAGTTTAGGTGTCATACAAAAGACCAAGATCAACCGTTACTCCGTAGAGCGAAATACAAAAGGAGAGATAACCAAGGTGGTCTTTAAATATGGCGGCTTCGATGTAGTATGCGATGGCAATGGCATATACGGGTACGAATATACCCGAGATGATCTGGGCCGCATCACAGAGATGCTGTACCTTGATAAGGACGGCGCCCCCATGCAGAACGGTAGTGGTGTTGCAGGCCGTTCTTTCGAATACGACGCATATGGTAATGTGATATCAGATACCCGCTTCGACCTAAATAGGGAATACACCAACGACATAGGCGGTTTTGCCAGGTACACCGCCACATCGGATGATAACGGCAATATCGTCCGCGAAGCATACTTTGGTGAAGATGGGAATGCTATTTCTTGCAAAGCCGGCTATGCCCAGATCTCCTTTAGGTACGATGATAAAGCATGTATGGTAGAAAGCCGGGCTTGGGACAAAAATGGCAACCCGACCCTCGATTCTAACGGTACATCTATGATACGATGCCGGTATGATGATAATGGAATGAGAATACGCGAGGAATACTTCGATATCAATGGGGCCCATTGTTATAATAAAGTAGCTATCAGCATGTATCAATTAGAATATAACAAAGATCGTCTCCTTGCATCAGAACGTTATTACGACACTCAGGGCAGACCATGCTATGGTAAAGGTGGCTATGCGATGACAAAGTACGAATATGATGAAAATGGCATCCCGGTACAACAGACCTATTACGACGAGAATGGGCAGCTTTTTCTTGGCAATGATGGCTATGCTATATGCAAGGCAAAAGTGAATGAAAATGGAGATGTTACAGAGATAGCCTATTTTGATACTGATGGAGAACCCTGTTATTTTACCGACCGGTATTCCATTTTAAGGGCAGAATATGATGTTAGAGGAAACCTTAAGAAATACGCTTTTTATGATACTAAAGAACGACCCTGTTTTTCCACCCAGGGTTTTAGTATCACCACTATGAAGTTCGATGATAATGGAAACATCATCGAACAGGCATATTTCGACACACAAGGCATGCCATGCTTTCGCAAAACATCGGAAGTATACTCTAGGCTAAGTGCTGAATATGAAAAGAACAAGGTCACTATTTCGCGCTTTGGAGATGATGGCCTGCCTTGCCTCGACGAGACCTGGATCGCAAGGTCGGTCATAGTATTCAATGATCTGGGCAAACCCATATCCACATATTTCTATGGATTGGAAGATGAGCCCGTGATGTGTAAAAGTGGCTATGCGCAAATGCATACCGAATACGATGCAAAGGGAAATATCTCCAGGGAATCATATTACGATGCTGATGGACTGCTATTAGATGGGCCCTATGCAATTGCCATTATGGAATACGACCATAATGATAGAGGCCAAATGATAGAAATGAGGGCCTATAACAATAACAGGCAACTCATATCCGAGCCAATAAATGGCAGTTGCGCAATAAATAAGAAAAAATATGATGATAGGGGGAATCTGGTAGAAGCAAGTTATTTTGATAGATATGGCTACCTTATGTCCGGAATATGCAGAACAGAATACCGCTACAATGAAAAAGACGAAAAGGTAGAGGAGCGGTCCTATAACAAAGCCAGTGAATTGGCATACAACGATAATGGGTTTGCCATTGCCAGGTATACATACGACCTGCGCGGCAATATCCTCGAAGAGAACTATTTCGGTACAGATGGAAAACCCGTTATCTCCAGGGACAGGTATGCTACCGAAAGAAACACCTACGATAGGAATGGTAAACACCTATCTGTCTCGTTTTATGATACCGACAACAAACCATGCAAGAACTATGCCGATGAGCACATGATATGTTATCGATACGATGAACGTGGTTTTAGTATAGCAGACAGTATTCTCGGTACCGATCTTTCCCCATCTAATAATGATCTGGGTACACACAGATACCTGCGCGAG
Source organism: Nemorincola caseinilytica (assembly GCF_039540515.1). Taxonomy (NCBI): domain Bacteria; kingdom Pseudomonadati; phylum Bacteroidota; class Chitinophagia; order Chitinophagales; family Chitinophagaceae; genus Nemorincola; species Nemorincola caseinilytica. The sequence continues at coordinate 106,770 of NZ_BAABFA010000001.1, forward strand.
TTCGATGCACGGGGAAATGCCCTGAGATACATATATGTACCATTGGACGGGACAGTATATAAGAAAACAGCACCAGTGATACAGATGAGATACGACAAACGGGATAATAGGATAGAGAGAATAAGCACCGATATGAATGGTGACCTATTCTATTATAGCAGCGCTTCCTGCCCTGTGACCCGGTATACCTACGATGCCAGGGGAGTACTTACCTCTACCATCGACTACAAAACATATACCGAGCCCTGTTCTTTCAGAGGCGGTGGCCGTATGGGGGATTGATGTATAAAAAGACGATTTCCTGACCAACACGCTGCTCTTGCTGAACTTTATACATTGTCAATGCATTATCTTTGCGGCGGAAAAGCAACTTTTCCGGCACAGGAGATGAAAAAGACGCATATCGTATTACTGGTATTGATAATGGCCGCCATTGCCGGTCTTATCACCATATTTGGCGATTTCAGCTCTTACGAGACATTCGCATCGGCATCCAAAGAGCCCAAGAAAAGCTACTACATCATAGGTACGCTCGATACCACCGAGGCCATGCTCTACGACCCCCATGTCGATGCCAACCACTTTACCTTTTATGCAAAGGACAAAGCAGGGGCACAGAGCAGGGTCATATTCAATGGCGAAAAACCAAGGGACATAGAGAAGTCGGAACAGATAGTGATGATGGGGTATATGGATGGCGATACGTTCCACTGCTCCCGCATCCAGATGAAATGCCCATCGAAGTACAAGAAAGACCAGGTAGCAGTAGGGAAGGGGTAGTTTTTGAGGGTAGATAGTATTTAGTATATAAGTAGATAGGCAAAGAGTAGATAGGGCTTTAGCACACATACCATGTGCGTTTTGCATATATACAGTTGACCATCTGCTGGACCACACAAAATGACCATCTACTATCTACAAAGTACCGAACACAAAATGACCATCTACTAACGACTACCTACTCACGACTAAAAAAATGGACAACATACAATACATAGGAGAACGTTTGTGGCCCGGGCAACTGGGTCATTTTTTTGTTATCGTCTCTTTTGTGGCGGCATTGTTCAGCGCGTTCAGCTATTTCAGGTCGGCAGGCTCAGAGCACGATGCCACTGTCAGTAGCAAATGGCTGCTGATGGGCAGGTGGGGTTTCGTTACACATTCCTTCTCCGTAGTGGCCATTTTTGTGGCGCTGTTCTACATCATCACCCGCCACCTTTTCGAATACCACTATGCATGGGAGCATTCCTCGCTCGATATGCCCTCCGAATACCTCCTCTCCTGCTTCTGGGAAGGGCAGCAGGGTAGTTTCATGCTCTGGACCTTCTGGCATGCCATATTGGGCCTTATCGTCATGCGTACCGCCCGCGGGCTGGAGAGCCGCACCATGGCTGTCATATCCGTGGTACAAGTATGCCTCACCACCATGATACTGGGCCTGTACCTGGGCGAGCATATCAAGGTAGGCAGCACCCCCTTTATGCTGCTGCGCCATGCCATGCCGGAGGCCCCATTCTCCCGTATGCCCAATTACCTGGAGATGATAACCGATGGCAACGGCCTCAACATACTCCTGCAGAACTACTGGATGGTCATTCACCCACCCATACTTTTCCTTGGCTTTGCCCTTACGCTTATACCCTTTGCCTATTGCATAGCCGCCCTGTGGAAGGGCGATATGCAAAGCTTCATAAAGCCCACCATAGTATGGTCGCTGGCGGGTGGGGCCATTCTGGGTCTCGGTATCATGATGGGAGGCGCTTGGGCATACGAGTCGCTCAATTTTGGTGGCTACTGGGCGTGGGATCCCGTAGAGAATGCATCCCTCGTGCCATGGCTTACCCTTGTAGGCGGCCTGCATACACTGCTGGTATACAAAAGCACCAAAAGGGCATTTACCATCACTTTTGTGCTGCTGCTGCTCACCCACTTGCTCATTTGGTATTCTACCTTCCTTACCCGCACGGGCATCCTGGGCAAGACATCGGTACACGCCTTCACCGGCGATGGTACGGCCCTTACCTACCACCTGCTCATAGTTATAGGCCTGCTGCTGCTGCTTTCTATAGCGCTTATGGCCTATCGCTGGAAGGCCATGCCCCGCATCCGCACCGAGGAAGAGATCCTATCCCGCGAGTTCTGGATGTTCATCGGCTCTGTCATTCTGTTCCTCGCATCCATAGAGATAGCCATTACCACCTCTATACCTGTATGGGCGCCACTGGCCAAATGGATCACCGGCAAAGACCTTGCCCCGCCCACCGACCCCATGTCGCATTACAACAATATACAGGTGTGGGTGGCCATCATCATAGGTCTGCTCTCGGCCACCATCCTCTACATGAAGTACAAGAACAGCGATGGCAACGTACTGGCAAAACGCCTCGGCGGCACGGGTGCGGTGGCCCTCGTTATGGCGGCGCTCATTGCCTGGGGGCAGGAGATAACCACCTGGCAATATGTGCTCATGCTCTTTGCCGCCTGCTACGGCATAGTGTCCACCATATGGTATGGGGCAGCCATACAAAAAGGCCGTTTCAGTAAGCTGGGCGCTTCCGTATCGCATCTTGGTTTTGCTACTGTGCTGCTGGGCATCTTACTTTCTTCTTACAATAAGCACGCTATATCGCTGAATACCACCGGAATGTCTTTCGACCTAAAGAAGAACACCCAGAGCGAGACCATAAAAGAGAACATGGAGAATGTCATCATGTTCCGCGGTGTGCCAGTGGCTATGGGCCCCTACTTTGCCACCTACATCGGCGATAGCGAGGTACACAGCAAGGACAGGCGCATCTACTACCGAGTAGTGTTCGAGAAAAAAGATACCGTCACCAAAAAAGTATCGGAGCGCTTCACCCTATACCCCGATGCGTTTATCAACCCCAAGGGACAGCAGGGCCTCAGCGCTAATCCATCTACCAAACATTACTGGGACCGCGATGTGTTCACCTACATCAATAGTGCTACCGATAAAAGCAAGAGCGATACCAGCAGCTACCGCAGCCATACCGTACAGAAGCCGGGCGATTCCATATACCTCAGCAATGGTTTTATGATCTTCCGCGGTTTCAGTAACCAGATCAATGACAAACGCTACCAACCCGCAGAGGGCGACCTGGCCGTAAAGGCCCAGCTCGATGTCTATGACCTGGCCGGCCTCAAGCAGACCCTGAACCCCATATACATACTGCGCGACAAACAGTACATAATGCAGGTAGATGATACGTTGGAGGCTATGGGACTCTACACACGTTTCGGTGCCCTCAATGTACACTCCAAAGACTCTGCCTCTGTAGATATACAGGTACGCCAGACCAACCCCATGGACGACTTCATAGTCCTCAAAGCCCTTGTCTTCCCCTACATCAATGTCCTTTGGCTGGGTGTAGTGGTCATGGTGTTCGGCTTCCTTATCAGTATGACCGCCGCCATCCGTGCCAAACAGGTGACATCTTAAACCTCATTGAGTTAGGTCACAATATATTTTCTCCCATCTAAGACTACCGATTACCCATATCTTTTTGCAGTTGTAAGGATCCGTCATAATGCTCCGCCAGGAGCAAAAGGTTTGTAGGAATATCTTTTTATCAGGTCTTTGCTCCGTCAGGAGCTACCCATATTTTGTCGGGTAGCCCGCTACGGGGCATAACAACATGAGGTTTCCATTTTTGCTACAAACATATAGCCCCGCCGGGGCACAACATATCCCTCTGGGATGAACGAAATGAACGAGTGTAGCATCAGGAGGTGCTGGCATGGGCCGTATTTTTACCGAGAAAAGACGATCGTTCACCGAAAACCATAGTTCCCCGCCTCTCACTGTTGTAAATTTGCACCTGTTTCAAACAATGTGAGTGTGCTATAGCATTCACAGCCCACCTCCCTCTCCTTTGGAGAGGGTTGGGGAAAGGTAGATAAATAATAATAATGGCGCGCCCAAGAGATACCAGCAAAGAAGACCTGCCAAAGGTCAAGATCACTAAAGAGTCCATTAAAGAGACCCTTCTCATTTACAATTACCTGAAACCCTATAGAGGCACCTTTATAGCCGGCCTCGTATTCATAGCGCTCTCCAGCGGCACCATGATGGGTTTCCCCTATATGCTGCAAAAGCTCATAGATAGCGCACACGGTACACCCAAGCCTCCATTTGCCTTTTCGCCCACTACCATCGCCCTCATAATGGTGGCTCTGCTAGGGGTGCAAATGATATTCTCCTTCATGCGTATATACCTGTTCACCTATGTGGGCGAGAACACGGTTTCAGACCTCCGGCAGGATATATACAAGCGCCTCATCACTATGCCCATGAACTTTTTCGGGCAGAACAGGGTGGGGGAACTCTCCAGCCGCATATCGGCCGATGCCAACCAGATACAGGAGGCCGTTACCGGTCTGCTGGCCGAATTCCTGCGCGGCTGCCTCATCATGATAATGGGTATGGCCTATATCCTGTTCATCAACTTCAAAATGACCCTGCTCATGCTGTCGGTCGTACCGGTGATAGTGGTCATAGCGCTGGTGTTCGGTAAATACATCCGCAAGATGTCGCGTAAGGCGCAGGACCAGCTTGCCGAGTCCAATACCGTAGTACAGGAGACCCTGTCGGGTATAGCCAACGTAAAGGCATTCTCTAACGAATGGTACGAGACCGGCAGGTACAGAAAAAATATCTCCGAGGTGGTGAATATGTCCATCAAGAATAGCCGTTTCCGCGGCCTGTTCGTTTCCTTCATGCTGTTCAGCGTGTTCGGGGCCGTTACATTGGTGGTATGGTATGGTGCGGGTCTCATGCAGGCCGGTCAGCTCTCCTTTGGCGATCTTACCGCTTTCGTGGTCGTTACTGCCTTCGTTGGCGGCACTATGGCAGGTTTTGCCGAGATATTCAGCCAGTTGCAAAAGACCCTCGGCGCCACCCAGCGTGTGCGCGAGCTGCTGCGCGAACAGGTAGAAGATGTGACCGTTACCGATACCGTGGTAGAAGAGCAGTACCGCCTGCGTGGCAATGTCACTCTCGAACATGTCAAATTCAGCTATCCCTCCCGCCAGGAGATACAGATCATCAAAGACCTCAGCCTCAATGCCCGCAGCGGCCAGCAGATAGCCATAGTAGGCCCCAGCGGTGCAGGCAAAAGTACTATTGTGTCCCTCCTTTTGCGCTTTTACCAGCCCGACAGCGGCCGCATACTCTTCGATGGCCGCGATGCTGCCTCCATACCGCTCTCGCAATTGCGCAGGCAAATGGCCCTTGTGCCGCAGGATATCCACCTCTTTGGCGGTACCATATATGAGAACATAGCCTACGGGCGCCCCAATGCCACCCTGGAAGAGGTGCAGAACGCTGCCCGCAAGGCCAATGCCCACGAATTCATATCCCGTTTTCCCGAGGGGTACAATACAACGGTGGGGGAGCGCGGCATAAAGCTCTCCGGCGGCCAGCGCCAGCGTATAGCCATAGCCCGCGCCATACTGAAGGATCCTGTTATACTACTGCTCGATGAGGCTACAAGCTCGCTCGACTCAGAATCGGAGGCCCTGGTACAAGATGCCCTGCAGAACCTGATGAAAGACCGTACATCCTTCGTCATAGCGCACAGACTTTCCACCATCCGCAGTGCCGATCAGATACTTGTGCTGGAGGATGGACGTGTACGCGAGAGCGGTACCCATCACGAGCTCATATCTATCGAGGATGGCCTCTACCGCAACCTCAATAAACTACAATTGTTCGAAGGTTAGTAAAAAAAGCTCCCTATAGGGCCGGGGGTCACATCAGCATCTCATCCTTGTCGCCCGCCTCATAGCCCACATCTTCCAGCAGGTTGCCGCTATCGGCCGCCGCAGTGGCCAGCTGGTCGCAGCGGTTGTTCCATTTATTGTCGGCATGGCCCTTTACCCATACCATGCGTATGCGGTGCTTGCGGTATTCCTTTAGAAAAAGCTGCCACAGGTCGGCATTCTTTTTTCCTGCAAACCCTTTTTTTAACCAGCCCCATACCCATTTTTTCTCCACGGCGTTCACCACATAGGCCGAATCCGTATATATCGTTATATCCAGCCCTTCGCGCTTCAGCAGTTGCAGGGCCGCTATCACGGCCATCAGTTCCATGCGGTTGTTGGTAGTATGGCGGTAGCCCTGCGATATTTCCTTTATCGTATCTCCCCAGTGCAGCACAGCGCCATAACCGCCGTTGCCGGGGTTCCCGCGCGATGCGCCATCCGTGTATATTATCAGTTGCGACAGATCCCGAGTCTTATTAGGCTGCAATGATACGACACAGCGCCCGCATATCTAATAGCGCTTACTTATCCACAAAATAATGTTCTGTTCACCCGAACTCCTTTACTTTGTGCCGAACCTCAAAAACACACTTTTTATGGCAAAGATGAATCCTTACCTCAATTTCGATGGCACAGCAGAAGATGCCTTCAATTTTTACAGGTCCGTTTTCGGTGGCGAATTCACAGGCGTATTCCGCATGGGTGGCAACCCGGGTAGCGAGAACCTGCCCGAGGCCGAGCAGAACCGCATCATGCACATATCGCTGCCTATAGATGCCAACACCACGCTCATGGCTTCCGATATTCTGCCATCTGCCGGCCACGTTCTCAACAACGGCAATAATGTACACATATCCCTGCATCCCGAAAGCCGCGAAGAGGCCGACCGCCTGTTCAATGGCCTGTCGGTCGGTGGCAAGGTAGAAATGCCGCTGCAGGATACCTTCTGGGGTGCATACTTCGGTAACTTCCAGGACAAGTTCGGCATCAACTGGATGGTGAACTATGACTCTAATACACCGCAGTAACTAACTAATAACCAATAGTATGAGACCGGCAGCTTTCTTAGAAAGCTGCCGGTCTCTTTTTAAAAAGAACAAACGATCGGATTTTCTCATGCACAAAATAATTTTAAAATATATTTGTATATCTAAAAAATATCGCGTAACTTTGTCTCATAATTTATATTATGTTAAATTGAATTCTCCTTCTTTTTAGAACCCTTCCCCCTTTACAACATTGCCGATCTTAAATTTTAAAAGGCAGTGTATGCCCTTTAGCTTTATCTTGAAGCATAGATCTATTATTGGTCGGTAGCGCATCGGTTATGCATAAATAGTGAGAACCGCCGATCTCATTCTCCATATTACCCCTTCCCCTATTAGTGAACAAAACCCTAAGATCCTTGCCCGGTATAGTTAGATAGGCCTATTGCTATTATTTTGCGCTGCATCACAAAACAGTTGTAGCATGGTATCATTATCAAAGGTCGTAAGTACGGTATCGTTCCTGGCATTCGCATCCATGCCTGTCACATATGCACAGGTGGCCGATGAGAAGGAACGGCTGGACAGCCTGTATATAGAAGAGGTGGAGGACGGAAAGCACCGTACCGACAAAGTGCTGCATGCCGAACCGCTCTACATAGACCTCATTCGCGATCTTGGCGCCCGCAAAGGCGAACATGAGCTCAATATAGGCCTGGGCATCACCGATAACCAACGGTACGACCATTATACCACCCTTGTAGAATACGAGTTCGCCCCCATCGATCGCCTGGGGCTGGAGGTAGAGCTTCCATTCCTGTTTTACTACCCCAACCAGGCCGATGTAAAAAAGGACAGCATACCGTTCAGCCGTGTCAGCAGCCTTAAGACCGCCGCCCAATACTCCTTCTACGTTTCGGAGAAGCACAGTACATCAATGGCCATCGGCTACATTCACGAGGTGCTGCTGCCACCGCTCAGGCACTATGGCAAGGTCACATTCGTTCGCGGACATGGCTATAACCCCTTCTTTGTTGCCGCCAAACGACTGGGCAACAATTTTCACACGTTATTGTATACCGGGCCTTATATAGAGAAACAAGCTGCCCATAGCAGCCATACCGAATGGCATATGAACAGCAACCTGCATTATATGATACCCGGCACGCGCAACTTTATAGGACTGGAGCTGAACAAGAAATATGCGCACAATGGCGATACCAATACCCGCGACTTCGATATGACCATCAGGCCACAGATGCGCCTGGCCATAGCCGACAACCTGATGATAGGTATAGTGGCCGGTGTGCCCATAAAAAGAGAGAACGAGCGTTTCAGCACCTTTATGCGCCTCATATACGAGCCCGGCAGCCGCAGCAGTGCCCATAATATGTAGATACCGGTAAAAGGCGCTTTGCTGCCCAGTACCTACACCAGCAGGTCGGGCCGCTCCCTGTACACCTTCCATACGAACTCTCCGAACAGTGTGTTCGCCCATGCGAACCACGCCCGGGTATATTTCGTAGCATCATCCTTATGAAAGGCCTCGTGCATGAAGCCCGTACCGCCATGGCAGCCCTGTAGCATCTTCAGGCATTTTGTTATCTCATGTTCGTTAGTGGCCGTTATGCCGCGTATGGCTATGCTCATGGGCCATATATGGTCTACCCCCACATGGGGGCCGCCTATACCCTCTCCTGCCCTGCCCATATAATAAAAAGGATTATCAAATGACAGCACGAATTTCCTCGTGTTCAGGTACACTTTATCTTTCGCCATACCCGGCATCAGGTAGCCCAGGCCCAGCAGAGATGGTACATTGGCATCATCCATCAGGTTATAGCTGCCATAGCCATTCACCTCGTAGGCATATATGTCCCCATATTCCTTATGGTGCACAGTTGCGTTCTCTTTCAATGCTTCCCATACTTCCTTGCGCAGCGCAGCGGCCTCTGCCGCCACGGTCTTGTGGCCCATCGCGTTCAGCATTTCCTCCATTTGCCGCAGGCTCTCTACAGCAAAGAAGTTGGCAGGTACAAAGTGCGGGTACACTGTGGCATCATCGCTCGGGCGAAACATAGAGCATATCATACCATTGGCTTTGACAGGGTAGCCATAACCCGCCAGCGGCAGGCTGTCTGTGGCCCACTCGGTGCGCCTCATAAAGTGGTAAGGCCCCTTGCCCTCCTTTCGCTGCTGTTCTTTGAATGTCTTTATCACCAGTTTCATGGCTTCCAGCCATGCGTCGTCCAGTACTGTTGTATCACCTGTTTCCTTATAGTAGCCATGTGCCAGCCTTATGGGGTAGCAAAGGCTGTCTATCTCCCATTTGCGCTCGTGTATACCCGGCTGCATATCGGTCAGGTCGTTCTTCCACTCGCTTACTTTGTTCTCGTTCTTGTAAAAGGCATTGGCATAAGGGTCCTTCAATATGCATTTGGTATGGCGGTTCACTACCCCTGCTATCAGCAGTTTTAGTTGCGGGTCTTTTTTGCACAGCGGCAGGTAGGGCCATACCTGTGCCGATGAGTCTCTGAGCCACATGGCATCTATATCGCCCGTTATCACATAGGTGTCGGGGCGGCCATTTACCATGCTATGGTCTACCGTTGTATCCAGCGTGTTGGGGAAACAGTTGCCGAACATCCAGGCCAGTTCCTTATTGCCTATCCTGGCCTGTATCTCCCCTATCACTTCCTCTACGGCCGGGCTGGTGAAATTCCTTTTTTTCAAGGATATGCGCACCTCCGGGAATTTGGTACTACCGCTACCCCATGCCCTTGTATACGGCGCCAGCGCTATAGCGGCCCCTGCCAGCGATGCCTGTGTTATGAAACGTCTCCTGTCCATATGCCTTTTTCGTTCTGATAAAGATAGTGCTATGGACCACAAAACAAAAGAGGCCATCCATCAGGATAGCCTCTTTGTTATGAACATTTTTGTATTCGATAGTTATTATGCTTCTGCGCTTGCTTCGCCTTCTGTGCTTTCAGCACCTTCGGCGCTATCATCGGCAGTTTCAGCAGCAGCAGCCTTGGCCAGGTTCTTCTCTTCTATCTTGCGTACAGACTCTTTCATGGTCTCGTTGCGCTTGTCGGCCTTGTGCTTGCGGTGTGCTTCTTCACGGCGGGCTACCAGCTCTTCGTGTTCGCCATTCCACTTCTCGAATTTCTCCAGCGCTGTCTGCTGATCGAACAGGCCAAGAGATACACCACGCATCAGGTGTTTCAGGTACAGTACGCCTTTGAAAGACAGTATCCTGCGGCAGGTATTCGTAGGCTGCGCACCCTGGTCCAGCCAGTGCAGCGAGCGCTCACGGTTGATACGGATAGTTGCAGGAACGGTCAGCGGGTTATATGTACCCAGCTTTTCGATGAATTTACCATCGCGTGGAGCGGTAGTGCTAGCGGCAACAATGAAGTAGAAGGGGCGTTTCTTTGAGCCGTGCCTCTGAAGACGGATCTTTACTGACATAAATAATAGAAATTATTTTGTATGGGTTAAACAATAAAATTTTCAGATCGCAAATATAGCCCCTCACATTCAATTCTCAAAAAAAACAGCAGTATTTTAATGGTATTCTAATATTATTACCCATTATTTACTCCATTTTACCCGCGCAAAACGTGCCAAAGCCCTTGCCGCGGACGTCCATTTACCTACTGCTGACATTTGAGTATTTCCCGGTGCGGCATTGGCGGGCGGCACGGCCGCAATGGCGTTCCAATATCGCTCCAGGCATTTTTTCATAGCGAATTCCTGTTCGGCAACCGTCCTTGCCGCCCTCATGCGCCTGTCGGTAGGTATGGCTGCTACGGCTTTTATCTTGTCTACCGCATCGGCAATGCCGCCTATGCTGTATACTCCTATACAGTCTTTGGCCATGGGCAGATGCTCCATATCTTCTACACCGCTCACTCGTGTACCCACAAAACCACAGCCTGCGGCCAGCGCTTCCATCATAGATACCGGCATACCTTCCGAGTTCGATGTGAGCAGCAGTACATCTGTTCGCCGCAGCAGGTCCTGTACCCCATCATTGCCCAGCCACCCATGGAATGTCACATATTCTTCCACCCCCTCCTTTCTTAACATCTCAGCATATTCCGGCCTCGATGTCGCGCTATCGCCCGCTATATGCAGCCTGAAGGCCACGCCCTGCCTGTACAGCATGGCGCATATGTTCACCAGGTCGTATGCCCGCTTCTCATGGTCGGTAAGCCGCCCTACAAAGGCCATGCGGATCTCTGCATGGGCATCAGCGCTCTTGGTCATAGCAGGCAGGTTTATGCCGCAGGATATCACTTTTATCCTGTCGCGTGCTATGGCAGGGCATTTTTCCGCCAGCTTGCGCCCTATCCTGCCCGATACACATGCAGCCAGTGTCAGGTATGCCTTATATGCAATGGCTATATCGTAATAATGGTCCTGGTCGCCATGCAGTACACCTATCATGGGGTAAGAGCCCGCTACGCGGCTTGCCGCGTTCCACACATCCATATCGTCCGATACTACCAGCGGTGTCCCCTCCGGCACATTTTCCATTATCAGCCGTGTATATATGGATGAGCGATATGCCCCTGTACCGAACTCGAAAAGGAAACTGGCGGGTGCGTATACCAGCTTTATCTTATCGGCATAGGGCTGTATCAGGGCTGCCATTTGCTCCCTGCCTCCTGCATTCACAAATTCGCTCGTAGGCTTTACCGTCACGACCCATACTTCGCTATCCTCACTGGCGGCTATGGCCGCATCGGCCATCCAGCGGGTAACGCCGCCGCGGTGGTAAGGGTGGCACAAAAAAGCTATGCGTCTCTTCGGGGACATGGAGATATATTCGTTCAGTGGGCGAAAATAAACTCTTTTTATGCTATACTGCCGCAAAACTTCATACACACGCATATGCCTTGATCCGGCCTTTGAAATAGCTGCTTACTGCGTACATTTGCGCCATCACAACAACTATTATGAGCGAAGAAAGGTCACTGAACTTCCTGGAAGAGATCATTGAAGCAGATATAGCCGCAGGCACCCATGGCGGACGGGTACATACCCGCTTCCCGCCAGAGCCCAATGGCTACCTGCATATCGGTCATGCTACATCCATATGTCTCAATTTCGGGCTGGCTAAGAAGTATAACGGCAAATGCAACCTGCGTTTCGATGATACCAATCCCGTTACCGAGGAGACAGAATATGTAGAGAGCATAAAGTACGACATACAATGGCTGGGCTTCAAATGGGACAATGAACTCTATGCCTCCGATTACTTCGAGCAGTTGTACCAGTTCGCCGTTACGCTTATAAAGAAAGGCCTGGCCTATGTGGACGACAGTACTGCCGAGGAGATAGCCGCGCAAAAGGGGTCTACCACAGCCCCCGGCACCAATAGCCCCTACCGCGACCGCAGCGTGGAGGAGAACCTGCAGCTTTTCGCAGATATGCGTGCAGGCAGATACAAGGATGGTGAAAAGACCCTGCGTGCCAAAGTAGATATGGCCCACCCCAACCTGCTGCTGCGCGACCCGCTCATGTACCGCATCAAGCACGAGCATCACCACCGTACCGGCGATGCATGGTGCATATACCCCATGTACGATTTCGCCCATGGCCAGTGCGACAGCATAGAGGAGATCACTCACTCTATCTGCACGCTCGAGTTCATTCACCACCGCCCGCTCTACAACTGGTTCATAGAGCAGTTGGGTATCTTCCCCTCGCACCAGTACGAGTTCGCACGCCGCAACCTCACCTATACGGTCATGAGCAAGCGCAAGCTGCTGCAACTGGTGAATGAGAACCATGTAAGCGGCTGGAACGACCCCCGCATGCCTACCATCAGCGGTATGCGCAGGCGCGGCTATCCTGCCGAGGCGCTGCGCAATTTCAGCGATACCATAGGCATAGCCAAACGCGAGAATATAGTAGATATAAGCATGCTGGAGTTCTGCGTGCGCGAGGTGCTGAACAAGACGGCCAACCGCGTGATGGCCGTACTCGATCCGCTGAAGCTGGTGATAACCAACTATCCCGAAGGCCAGGTAGATCACTTCGAGACCGACAATAATCCCGAGGATGAAACCGCAGGCAGCCGCACCCTACCCTTTGGCCGTGAGCTGTGGATAGAGCGTGAGGACTTTATGGAAGATGCGCCTAAGAAGTTCTTCAGGCTGGCGCCGGGCAATATGGTACGCCTCAAAAGCGCCTATATAGTAAAATGTACCGGCTGCGTGAAGGACGAGGCCGGCAATGTGACCGAAGTACACTGTACCTACCTGCCCGAAAGCAAGAGTGGCAACGATACCAGCGGCCTCACGGTAAAGGGAACTATACACTGGGTAAGCGTAGAACACGCAAAGACCGCCGAGGTGCGCATGTACGATCGCCTCTTCCGTGTAGAGGACCCATCGAACGAGGATGGCAATTTCAAAGACTACATCAACCCCCACTCTATGGAGGTGCTGGAAAAGGTATACATAGAGCCCTCTCTGGCCACTGCACAGCCCGGAGACCGCTTCCAGTTCATGCGCAAGGGGTACTTCTGTGTAGATACCGACAGCACTGCCGACCGCCTCATCTTCAACCGTACCGTTACGCTGAAAGACGCATGGGCAAAGGAGCAGAAAAAGGGGTGAGACGAATAGCATTGATAAAACAGAAAGGCCGTGAACTTCTATCGTTCACGGCCTTTCTGTTTCAGTATATCTGCATATTCTATCTTTACTTGTCCTCGTCTGTGACGAGGATATAACGGCAGTGCGTTTGCAACGCGCTTGTATCATTAGTGTTTTGGCCGGTCTCCAGACCGGCCAAAACACGCATCAAGCCTCCGTTTGCCGTAGGTCGTACCTACTGCAAAAATGGTTGCCGGTATCTTACCGGCAACTTAAAGCTCATTACTTACCGCCTGTAGCTATCTGCAGCTTTGTTCACCTTGGGCAGAGGTTTACGGGGTAGCTTCTGTGTGCGCATGGCCGTGTGATATACGAAGGAGGCCACTATCACCGATGCCTGCTGCAGGTCGTTGGCGCTTACGCGGTCATAAGAGTCCATATTGGTGTGGTGGGTACGGGTACCATACTCCAGTGGGTCTTGTATGAATTGGAAGCCCGGTATACCCACTTCATCGAACGATATATGGTCCGTAGAGCCTGTGTTCCTGAGGGTCACAGTGGTAGCGCCAAGGTCGGCAAATGGCGCCAGCCAGCCAGCGAATATACTGCGCACCTCATCATTCTCCTGTGCAAAGATGCCCCTTATCTTGCCTCCGCCATTGTCCAGGTTGTAGTAGGCCGATACCATCTTTTGTCCCGGCTTCAGCTTCATGGTCAGCCTGTCGCCAAAGTGTTTCTTCACATACCCGCGCGATCCCAGCAATCCCTGCTCCTCGCCGCTCCACAGGGCCAGCCTTATGGTGCGGCGGGGTTTTGCACCTATTGCCTTCAGTATCCTTATGGCCTCCATCATCACCGCCGATCCCGTACCATTGTCGGTAGCCCCGGTAGATGCATGCCAGCTATCCAGGTGGGCGCCCAGCATCACCACCTCATCTTTTAGCTGCGGGTCGGTACCAGGTATCTCGGCTATCACATTATACTCGGTAGAGTCGGTAGTTATGAACGATGTCCACGAATCCATTTCCAGCGTCACCTTCTTGCCTGCATCCAGCAGGCGGCCCAGTATGGCCAGGTGCTCATTGCCCATTTCCATCTCGGGCAGCACGGGCTTCGCATCCCACTTGCGCGATGCCCCGTTCGATGTGAATACCGTACCCATCGTTCCCCTGCCGCCGCTCAGTACCGCTATGGCACCCTCCTCCATCAGGAAGGAGTCTATCTGTGGCCGCAGGTTCACCCGGGGCCTGCCAGGCTGTGCCTTACGGCTCAGGTTGGTGGCCACTTCTTCGGTATGGTTATCCATTTCCATCTTGTGCAGCTCTTCGTCCGTCAGCCTGCGGGCATCGGCGGTAAAGTTGGGCTTCGTCTCATTGTTCAGTGTCGATAGTACTACCATCTTGCCACGCAGTTTGCCGCTGTATTGTGCCATATCTTCCAGCTTCTCTATGCGCACCAGTATGGCGTCTCCGCGCAGCATACCTTCGGTGCCCGGTGTCCATGCACGCGGTACGCCTATCAACGGCTGGTAGTATGGCTCGCGCATGGCTATATAGCTCTTGTCTATCTGCCAGCCCTTGCCAAAGCCGCCCCAGCGCTCTATATGCACATTTTGCATACCCCACTTCTTCAACTGTTTGGCGGCCCATAGCTCGGCGGTATACATTCCCTGCGACCCCGTAAGACGTGGGCCGTTCACATCCGTCAGCTCGAACAATGTATTCATTACCTGCGAGTTGCGAAAGCCCTCGTTCTTAATGAGCGATACGGTATGCATATCTACCTGCCCCGCATTATCGCCCCTGAACGACATGCTTATTATGGCCGCGCCGGCAACTGCGTATTTGGCTATTTTTCTCATGGATATATTTTTATGACAGTGCGAAAAGTAAGCAAAAACATCCATATCGGCCAGCCCTTATCGTCCCTGCACACTGCCTATACCGCAATATCCCCCTATCTCCTCCCCTTTTTCCTGGCGGAAAATATATGGCAGTATGCTATTGTACTTCACGAATTTTTATATCTTCGCCCTAACAAAAGCGATATTATGACAAAAATTTTTGTTCCTGTATTTGCTGCCGCCTTACTAACCATTGGCACGCTGAATGCACAAACACCAAAGGGCAAACCTGCCCCTGCGGTAAAAAAAGAGACCGCTCCTGTCAATAAGGTGCCCGTTCCTGTGGCCAGGCCGGTGGTCCCCGTTACCAAGCCTGCTCCGTCTGTAGTGAAGCCGGCCGTTCCGGTGGCCAAGCCTGCCGTGGCTGCTCCCGCGCCTGCACCCAAGCCGGTTCCGGTACCTGCCGCCAAGCCAGTAGCAACTCCCAAACCCGTACCTGTGCCTGCTGTCAAGCCGGTACCAGTACCTGCAAAACCAGTTGCGGCCAAGCCTGCAGCACCTGCAAAAAAAGCACCCGCTACTATATCTAAGGCTCCTGTAAAGAAAGCCGCTGTAGCTAAGAAAGCCGCAACAAAGAAGCCAAAGGCCTCTCCTGTGACCGAGGACGAAATAATGCCATCGCGCGTAGCTCCCAGGAGCCGTTACAGCGATGACGAGCCTGTACGCAGGGTAGAAGAAAAACGCATAGTGATACGCGAAGAAATGGAGTCTGACAACGAGCATGAAGAAAAACCATGCTGCGCCAAGAAGGCATCTTGCAAGTCTTACACTGACGGTTGCGCCCAGGAGTGCTGCCGCGGCAGGTACAGCAAAAGGCGCTACGACAAGTACAACTACCTGATGAACTACTACAAAGAGAAGAACGACGAGTTCAGGAAGGCACACAGCAAAGGCGAGTGTGGCCACCACTAAACTCGATCCTTACCATATCTAAAGAGAGCCTTTGAATATCCCTTCAAAGGCTCTTCTTTTTATACCGTACTCCCCTAGTGTTAACATTTTCCTGTACCAACTTCATCTTACTTTTGGCAGCTCAAAGAACCGGATAAGAACCACATGTATCTCACCATACTCACCATCATCGTTACCGTCATTATTTCCATAATGGCCTTCAGCAACAATGAGCTTATGGACAAGTTCATACTTTGGCCCCGCCGTATGGATAGCCCGCAGGAATATTACAGGCTGCTCAGTTCGGGCTTCATTCATGCCGACTGGAACCACCTGCTGTTCAATATGTTCTCGCTTTATTTCGTAGGAACGTATGTAGAAATGGTACTCGGGTTCGGGTTCTTCACCCTTTACCTCACCGGCATCATAGTAGCCTCGCTGCCCTCATTTATCAAGAATAAGAACAATTCGTATTATCGTTCCCTGGGTGCCTCCGGCGGGGTATCGGCTGCCATGTTCTTTTTTATATACTTCCAGCCATGGAGCTCCGTCAATATCATGTTCATCCCCATCGGTATCTATGCCATCGTATTCGGTGTCATATACCTGGCCTGCGAGGTATACATGTCCAAAAGAGGGATGGGAAATGTGAACCACGATGCCCATATATGGGGTGCTGCCTATGGTCTTTTGTACGGGGTGCTTATCGATCCCACGCACGGCGCCGGCTTCATACAGCAGATGCTGCATCCACCGTTCTGATCATTTTGCCGTTCGTGTCACCACTAGTACCTGCCTGGTAGATGGCCGCACCTTGAAGCGCTCATCGGGCCTTATGCCCGCTATCCACACAATGCGTTTGTTGCATTCCAGCACCCATACATGTTCTTTTTCGTGCAGGGGCACTTTCAGGTCTATCAGCAGGCGACTCACTTTTTTCTTTTTCATGCCCATACCCAGCGGGTACAGGTGATCGCCGGTACGCCACCGGCGCAGCAGTAGCGGAAAGGTGATGGCCCCTGCATCTATATACGCTACATCCTTATCGGCAGGTATACTCGCGGGTACATCTTTTATGGCAAATGAGAAGCTGTATCTGTCCGTATCTATAGTACAGGGCGCGCCTTCTACCTGTATCATGTCGGCATCGGCCGGGGCCAGCGCGGTTATCACCAGGAACTCCCTGTCGCGTATCACCCTGTGCGTGCCCGATGTCATGTACTTACCCGCACCTGCATCCAGCAGGGCCATGGCCTGGGGTATTTGCGCTGCGGTGAACCCGAACGGCTGCAATAGCTCATAACATATGGTGGCCAGCGGTGTACGGTGGCGCAGCTTGCGTATGGCTATGTAGTGGTCGCTGCCGCGTTTTTCTATCAGTATTACTATCTCGGCCTTTACAGCTTTGTTGTACAGTTGTTCTGCCTCGGCAAAACGGCCTATGCTGCCGTTCACATTATCCACCATTCCGGGGAAGAGCTTCTGCACCTCGGGTATCACATTATGGCGTATGGCATTGCGCAGGTAGTCGTCGCTGGCATTGCTTTCGTCATCGCGCCACGTTATGTTATTGGCCACAGCATACTCCATTATCTGCTCGCGCGTGGCCCATAGCAGTGGGCGCACCAGCTTGCCGTTATCGGGCAGTATACCATGCAGCCCCTGTATACCCGTACCCCGAAAGAGGTTCATCAGCAGGGTCTCTACATTATCATTGGCATGGTGTGCGGTCACCGTCCTCACATACCCGAACTCCTGCTGCAGATCCCCGAACCACTCATAGCGCAATATCCGGGCCGTTTCCTGTGTACCCTTCTTCCACTCTGCGGCCATTTCTTTGGTGGCAAAGCGGGTGATATGGCATACCACGCCCGCCTGCAGGCAGCGGTCGCGCACCAGTACCTCGTCCAGGTCTGATGCCGCTCCCCGCAGCCCGAAGTTGCAATGCGCCACGGCAAACGGTATACTGCTGTCTATGAATAGCTGCAGCAGCGCCATAGAGTCTACACCGCCGCTTACGGCCAGCAGCACGGGCTTGCCGCCCAGCGCTGCAAATGCACTATGCCAGTGTGTACGGAACTGCGCCAGTAGGTCGTTCAAGATGTTCGCTTTTTTATTGGGTGTATCAGTATACAAGGTCCTCATATGCGCCCTGTAGCTCGTTGTAGCTGTGCATATCCTTGGCGGCCTTGGCGGCAGCCATGCCGCGTTCGTATATGGCTATAGCCTCCTGCTGCGCGCCGGTACGTTCCAGCAGCTTGCCCAGGTGGTAGTAGGTGGCCACATAGCCCGGGTCGTTGGTCATATTCAGCTCGAAGTGTGTACGCGCCGCGGCCTCGTCGCCGGCCTTCACATATTCCAGCGCCAGCGCATGGTTCAGAAAACAGTCCTTCGGACTCGCCTCCAGGAATTTTCGTAATTTCTCTATTCTTTCTGTCATTGGTATCTGCTGCTGGGAAGGTCAAAGTTACACACACATCGTTATGCAGGCCGTACGAATTCGTGCAGGTTGGCCATTGCATGTTCCAGCATCTTTTGGGTGGTATCCGCGTTCAGCACCTGGTAGCGGGCGTCTATGGCTTCAAATTCCTTTAGTTCATCATAGAGCTTCGCAAAATCCTCCACGCTGGTCGATGCCTCCAGCAGTTCCCGGTTCAGTACATATACCTTCAGCACATCGTCCAGCACCTGCGCCATCTCGGGCGCGCCCAGCTTGTAGAACTGCTCTACCATATTGGGCAGCAGGCCCACATATCCATTCTGCAGGAACTGTATGAAGCCTCCCTGCCCTACCTGCATATGCATATAGTCGCTGGTGAGCAGCAGTTGCTGCTCCCACGATAGCTCGTCCAGGAATTCAAAGGTCTGCCGCTTGTACAGCTCCTCATGCAGTGGCTGCACCAGCATATCGAACACCCGCTCCTGGTCGCCTGCCTCGTATGCTTTTTTTATTTGGTCTATATCGGCTACAGGCAGAAAATTACTACTCATAACATTATCTTTGGGCGCTTGGTATATTCTTGGGGTATACCGCAATTCTTATTTTTAATGAAGGCAACATTACTAAACTTGCCCAACACGGCCAAACAGGCCGTGTTCATATCGTGTCTTGCAGCACTTGTTCTCCTCAACATCTTCTTTGCCTTTCCGCCCCCTGCCGCCCTGGCCATGGGTATAGCCATAGCCCTGGTCACCGGTCACCCCTACATACACCTCAATAAAAAAGCCACTACCATGCTGCTGCAGGTATCGGTGGTATGCCTCGGCTTCGGTATGAACTTCGAGCATGCCATGAAGGCAGGTAAAGAAGGCTTCCTTTTTACGGTATGTACCATCGCCGTCACCCTTGTTGTCGGTTATTTCCTCGGCAAAAAATTGAAGATCGACGACAATACGTCCCTGCTCATTTCCAATGGCACCGCCATATGCGGCGGTAGTGCTATAGCGGCCGTAGCGCCCATAGTAAAGGCCAATGACAACCAGATAAGTGTGGCCCTCGGTACGGTATTCATACTCAACTCTGTGGCGCTTTTCATATTCCCACCCATAGGTCATGCGCTTGGCCTCACGGCCGAGCAGTTCGGCACCTGGTGCGCCATAGCCATACACGATACCAGCTCTGTAGTAGGCGCCGCATCGGGCTACCGCGATGCAGCCGGCAACGATGCCCTGGGCATAGCCACCACCATAAAGCTGGAGCGCGCGCTGTGGATCATCCCCATTGCCCTTGGCACTGCCTACTTTCAGCGCTCTACCGGCAAGGTCAAGATACCTTACTTCATCCTGTGGTTCATAGTGGCCATACTGGTATCTACCTACCTGCCACGTCTTGTACCCGCCCTCAACGATACCTTTGCCGATAAGACCATCTTTCAGCACCTCTATACCCTGGGCCGCAAAGGGCTTGTCATTACACTCTTCCTTATAGGTTCGGGCCTCTCGCTCAAGACCATACGCCAGGTGGGCTTTCGCCCTGTGTTACAGGGAGTTATACTGTGGATACTCATCGGCAGCATCTCCCTATCCGTCATAAAAGGTGTTATTTAAGTAGCTTCCTATTAATTGTTCACAAGCTATTTAAATAAAATTATATCAGACAAAACACAACTTTCTTGTAAATTGCCGCCCCATCCGGTCATCTGTGTCATTGTTCGTTATACATGTGCATGAGTATGCGTACATGATCGGTGGTTATTTTAATCAGGTAAAGTGATAATGAGAGTATTTACTGCTACACTTCTGCTTACTGCTATATGTGCAGCGGCCCACGGACAGGACCTGAAGAAACAGGCCGCTCCGGCCAATGACCTGAAAGCAGAAGGGCTCAGGGGAAAGGTGAAGGTGATAACAACGCGCGGCTTCAAGGCCACAAAGGGTGTGCAGAATACTGTGCTGAAGGGCAGCCTTGTGCATACTACCATAAAGCGGTACAACCCTGCAGGTTACCTTATGGAAAGCACTTCCAGCATAGGTGGCAATACCATCAATGGCAAGGAAATGCCCTACCGCTCTGCCCGCATAGTGTATAAGTACGATAATCATTACAACCTGGTAGGCAGCTGCAGCTATGATACTTATGGCAAGCTGCAGGATTCCTCTGTACACTTCGTAGATAAGATGGGAAACCGCATATACTGGCAGATATACAAGGGCAATGGCTACCAGGAATGGGAATACATCTCTGAGTACGATAACGCAGGCAACCTCCTCGAGACCAACGATTTCCATTACGGTAAACTCGTTACGCGGCATACCTACAAGTACAACGACCGCGGCGAATGCGCTATAGAGAACGACCTGAACCCCGATGGTACGCTGAAGGCCAAAAGGCTTTTCAAATACGACGACCGCAGCAATCGCATAGAGTCGGAGGAGTGGAACGGTAATGGTTCCTTCTCGGTAAAGCACACATACCGCCATAATGCTATGGGCAAGGTAGTGGAAGAGCGCGAGTACAAGCAGGATGGTGTGGACAAGTACTCCAAAATACTCACCGACTACGATGCCGAAGGGAATGTGATAGAGATAAAGCAGTATGGCGAAAATGGCAAGCTCATGTACATGGGCAAGATGGATAAGTATGGCAACCACCTGGCCGATGTGGGCTACAACCCCGATGGCAGCGTGCACGACAAGATAACTGCCGAGTACAAGTATGACGAGTATGAGAACGAGATAGAGGAGATCCTCAACTACAGCGATGGCAGCCCATTGGTGAAAAGTACCTACAAGTACGTTTACGATATGGACCTGAACTGGGCCAAGAAGACGGTTTGGGAAGATGGCGACCCGGTACGCGTTACCGAGCGCGAGATAGAATATTACTGATCTCCTACCTATATACTACCACATGCAGGCGAACTGGGAAAAAGAGGCGAAAGAGCATCAGAAGGCATACAAACATATGCTGGAAAAGGGCAACAGGAACAAAATGCTCCGCGAACTGCCGCGCCTGCACGAGGAAGCATTCAGCAAGATAGATTGCCTGCAGTGCGCCCGCTGCTGCAAGAACCACTCTCCCCGCTTCAAGCAGCCCGATATAAAACGTATAGCCAAAGTACTGCGCATAAAAGAGGGCGACCTTGTGGCCCGCTACCTGCGGCTGGATAGTGATGGCGATTATGTGACCCAGAAAAGCCCCTGCCCCTTCCTGGCCGATGACAATACCTGCAATATCTACGACGACCGCCCCAGCGACTGCCGCCGCTACCCCTATACCGATGAGGATGTACTGCTGAAGCGGGTGCAGCTAACGCTGAAGAACGCCACGGTATGCCCCGCCACCTATGCCGTGCTGGAAGAGCTGCTGAAGCTACAAGGTCACTGATCGCCAAAGCCTATCAGCAGTATGGCCGTAAGGGCCAGTATCAGCCCGGCTATACGCCATTTGCCCGCCCGCTCGCCAAAGAACAATATGGCTGTGATGGCCGTTGCTATCAGTATGCTCACATTCAGCAGCGGTATAGTTGCCGAGCTCTGGAAAACCCCGCTGTGCAGCGCCTTCACCAGGAAGAATATGGAAAAGAAATTGGGTATGCCCACGCATATGCCCGCTACTATGTTCTTTAATTTTATTTGGGTCTTCCCCATCAGCACCATAGCCGTAAGGATGATGACACCTGTCGCCCCTGCCGTGGCAAAGCACACTATGGTACATGCCGCCTGAGCCTCGTTGGTGTGCAGGTAGGTGATCTGTATATGGTTCACCAGTGTGTCCAGGCTGCCACTGGCCACAAAGAGCAGGGCCGGCCACAGCAGGTTGCGCGATGCACCCTCACCTCCCTCGCAGGTGCGGGTTATGAGGTATACCGCAGGAAAGGCCATTATTATACCCGTTATCTTAAAGGCTCCTGCGCTCTCGTTATACAGTACCAGCGAGCATATCACCGGTATCACCAGCGATAGCTTGTTGGCCAGCACCATGGTGGTCATGCCGCTCACCTTGGTACAGTAGGCCATCAGGTTGAAGATGGAAATGAAGGCCACACCCATCATCAGGGTCCATGGCAGCCAGGGGGCCTGCAGTGTGGTGGTATTAAAAGGCATCTGCCCCGTGAACAGGCAGCCCGTCACCACACATACGCAGTAATTCACCACTATGGCCTGCAGTGGGTCTATTCTGAAACGCCCGAATAGCTTCAGTATGGCCGATATGACCACATTCGTCAGTACAGTGGCTATGAAGTAGAACAAGGGTGGAGATGTTTATGCAGTAAGGCCTTATTTACCCTTTTTCTCTTCCAGCAGTATCTTTATGTGGCTTACCAGGGTGTCCAGCTTGTTGTCGTCCAGGCCGTCATACATACCCCTTATCCTGCCGTAGTTGTCTACAAGTACATAGTGGTTGTCGTGTATGAAGTCCTTATCTATGCTTATGCCCGTAGTATCGTCCTCCGCATTTATCAGGTAGCTGTAGCGGGCCATATCATATAGTTGCTTTTTATCGCCCGTCAGGAACATCCATTGTGTTGCATCGGCATCGAATTTCATGCTGTATGCTTTCAGTGCGGCTACAGTGTCTTTCAGGGGGTCTACCGTATGCGATAATATCATCACATCTTTGTTGCCTTTGAATTTTCCATATATCTTCGACAGATTCTCGTTCATCTTCGGGCATATACCCTTACATGTAGCAAAAAAATATTCCACCACCACTACCTTGTCCTTTACATCCTCATTGGTTATGGTCTTGCCATCCTGGTTAATGAACGAGAAAGGCGCTACCCGGTGTTCGGGCACATTGCCCAGTACGGGTAGCGAGGGTTTGGTGATATTGGCCCTTGTTACCTTGTAATAGTAACCAAGGAACGCAACACCGAATATCATGAAAAAAACTATGAGAAATATACTTGTCTTGCTGGTCTTCATGCGGCAAAAATAACGAAAACAAGAGGCATGTTACCATCAGGTAACAGTAAAATAAGTTGCGTTCCATTATCACATTTTTTCGTGTCATATGTTCATTTTCTATACTGCTTACAAAAAAGCGTGCCCGATCTTTGTTTTTACATGGATAATCCCTACTTTGCGTATTATATTGCCGAATTGTAATTATATTAACTTTTAGCAGTATTGTTCTTATCACATAAGAGCATTCGCTGAAAATATGTTCATTCGGTAATGACCTGCATCAAACCACTCTTTTTTGTATGAAAAAAAGTATACTTCTATCTACTGCGGTCCTGCTTTCCCTGGCAGCATCTGCGCAAAACACGGTGTATGTCTACGCCAGCGGCCCTACAGGTTCGTTCACTACCGGCAACTCTACCAACACCACCCGCAACGATAACAACATCGTTACCTCTAATACCCCGGGTACGCGCGGATATGCTGTGTTCGACCTTACTACTATGCCGGCCACAGCTATTGTGAACAATGTAGATCTGTTCTACAATATGGCCGTGGTAAGCCCCGGCGGCGGTTTTGGCTGGAATACGCGTGGCTATACCGGCGACCTGTCCACCATCACGGCCGCAGGCGCGCTATATACTACCATGGGCCTTGCCCCCACCATATGGACCACCGCCTACCCTACTACCCCGGGCAATTATTCTTTCGCATCCATACCTGCGGCGGTCACCTTCATCGATACCAATATAGGTCGCAAGGTATCTTTTATATGGAACACCAATTCCAGCAGAACATATACTATCACCGGCGAAAGCGGCACTACCACCAGAACAGGTACCCATGCTCCCTACCTCGCCATCACCTACAACTGTGCCGATATCACATCTATATCGGCCGGAGGGCCGGCGGTAGCACCCTGTCCTAATACTGCATTCGCACTCTCGGGCACTGCTACAGGCTCTATAGCCAGCTATCTGTGGAATGGCCCTTCCGGCTTCACCTCCACTATGGCCAACCCTACTGTGAGCAGCGGTCTCCCTGCTACAGGCGGTTATACGCTTACCGTTACCGATGTAAATGGCTGTACGGCAAGGGCGTTCACAACTGTGAACGTGACCCCTGCGCCCTCATCGGCTGTCAGTGCTCTTACAGCGGTGGCATTCTGCGATGGTGGCAGCGCTACCCTCAGCGCAGTGATGCCCGGTATGGACTACCAGTGGTACGATGGCGGCACTGCCATTGCCGGCGCTACCGACCAGACGTATGAGACCTTCGGCTCGGGCGAATACACGGTAGAGGTGAGCGATCCTGCTACTACCTGCTCATCCATATCTTCGACGCCTGCACGCACAGTTATGCTGTCCAACCCCGATGTGACCCCTGCCGATTCTGTCCTTCTCTGTACAGGTAGCGTAGGTACCCTTACCGTCAATACCAATGGTGTTACCACGGGTATCACTTTCCAGTGGCAAAAAAATGGTGCCAATATCCCCGGTGCAGGCGGAGCCAGCTACACGGTATCGGAATCCGGCATATACCATTGTGTGCTCAATGTGCCTGCCAATAGCTGCAACACCACATCTAAAGATGTGAAGGTAGTGGTGAACGAGTATCCCATTCCTACTGTCAGCTACTCGGGCGCTATGCTCAGTACTCCGGCTATCTACTCACACTACCAGTGGTTCCTCAATACCGTGGCCATACCCGGCGCTACCAATGCCACTTATGCACCCACTGCCAATGGCAGCTACCGCGTGCGTGTTACCGATGCCGCCGGTTGCATAGCTTACTCTACAGGTTATTCTGTCAATACGGTGTCTGTCGCCAATATCACCGGCAGCGATATCAGCCTCTACCCCAACCCCGTTAGCAATGTGCTGAAGATAGCTGCTACAGGTACGGTAAAGGCCGTTGTGAGCACTATAGAGGGTAAGGTACTGCTTTCACAGGATGCTGCTGTTTCCATAGACTTTTCCTCATTCCCTTCAGGTATGTACATTGTCACTATATATAGTGCCGACGGACAACGCAGGCTGATAGAGAAAGTGACCAAACAATAAAAGCATCAAAAGGAAAATATTTCATTTGTCATCCCATAACATTCACTGTTTATAATAATATGAAAAAGATACAGGCCCTCGTTCTAGCTTGTAGTATCGGCATGGCCGCTCAGGCCCAGATAACAGCCATAAGCCCTACCGGTGTCGGTGGTTTCGAATCCGGTACCGATCTCTCTTCTAACGGCTGGACGGAGATCAACCCGGGTACTGTGGCCAACCAATGGGTGGTCAACAATGCAGCTCCTGCCTACGCAGGCGCCCGCGGCGCTCACGTCAGCAACGATGGTACCGCATACGCATACACCACCACTGTGGCCCGCACTTGCCACTTCATGCGCGATGTGGTGATACCTGCCGGTGCAGATGTGATAACACTTTCCTTTTATTGGAAAGGTATGGGCCAGGTAGGTTTCGACCGCCTGCTGGTATATACCACTACCCCGGCCATAGTACCTGCTCCCAATGTTCCGGTGTCGCCTGCCACAGGTATAGGCGGCGCTACCCTGGTATGGCAGCAGTCTGCTACGGCTGCCGCCTATACACTGGCCACTGTGAGCCTGCCAAATACACTGGCAGGTACCACGGTACGTCTCCTGTTCACATGGCAGAACGATGCCACTGGCGGTACTTCGCCCGGTGCGGCCATAGACAACATATCGCTTACATATGTGTGCGGCACACCTGCCCCCATCACCGGCAATGCGCCTGTATGTATCGGCAATAGCGTATCTGTCGGTAATGCGTTCTCTGGCGGCACATGGGCAAGCGGCAATACTGCTGTAGCCACTGTATCACCCACAGGGGTGATAACAGGCGTAGCGGCCGGTACAACACTTATCACCTATACTTCTGGCTCCTGTGTCAGCAATGCGGTGGTATCAGTTAGCCCTTTCCCTGCCGCCATCACCGGTCGCGATACCGTATGTGTAGGCAGTACTACAGCATTTGCCAATTCTGTTATGGGCGGTACATGGAGCAGCAACTACCCTGTGGTAGCGTCTGTGCTCACTACATCGGGTGTCATTACAGGTCATATCGCTGGCGCCTCTACCATTACATACACTATGCCCGGTGGCTGCTATATCACCGATACCGTTAACGTTGTCAGCAATCCCGGCGCTATCACTGGTGGTATGTCCATATGCCCCGGTACTACTACCACACTCAGTTGTGCTCCATCAGGTGGTAAATGGCACAGCCTGAACCCCGGTAGTGCCTCTGTCAACCTTAACTCCGGCATGGTCACAGGCATCGCTGCCGATACCGCTGTTATAAGGTATACCACACCTGCGGGCTGTTCTTCTTTCGCTACTGTTACTATCAATCCGCTGCCTGCTCCCATCATAGTGCGCAACATCAGGTGCGCACAGGGCCTGGATACGGCATACAATGCTACACCGGGTGGTGTGTGGAGCTCGCTCACCCCTTCCCTGCTTACCATCAGTACCCTCACCGGCGAGTTCACGCCTACGGGTGTGGCCGGTACAGGTACCATCAGGTATACCCTGGGTACAGGGTGTAGTACCACAAAGAGCGTTACATTCAACCCCTTGCCCGCCATTACCGTTTATTTCGACGGCTTCTCTAATACCCTGTATACCGACACCCCATATGTTCATTACCAGTGGTATCACAACATATTCGGCAAGGTCGTAGGTGCCAACACCTTCAAGACGGCAGGCCTTTTCAATGGTTCTTATTATGTTGAAGTGACCGATACCAATGGCTGCGTAGGAAGGTCGGCCATGTTCGCATACAATACCGACATGAGCGCCGGCATTATAGCAGGTGCAGGCTCGGTACAGGTATATCCTAATCCCGCTACCGATGTGCTCCATATAAATGCCGCCGTTCCGGTAGATGCTGTTATCACCGCCATGGATGGCAAAGTGCTCATGAGCACTAAGAACGCCCGCAGTATGAATGTGAGCCAGTTGCCTTCGGGCCTCTACATGCTCACCGTTTACGATGCCGAGGGCAGAAAACTGGCCATAGAGCGATTTGTGCGCCGGTAATGGGCGCAAAGTGACAGAACAGAGATACCGCGTAAGCTGTATTTTACTAACTTTATACTACCGAACAACGCCTTATCAAATAGCTAGCAGTTATACCTGCGATACTCAGAACTGGTAACCGTATTTTTTGAACAACTTATTGATAGCTGAATGAAGAAGTTATTCTTTTTGTTTATAACCTGCTTTTTAGGCCTTACCGTATCGGCGCAAACATATTCGCCCTCGGCGGTCACTTCCTTTACCGGTGCCAATACCTATTGTGTAGGCGCTGCCATCACTACCCCGCTGGTAGTGAACTACAATACCTGTGCCGGTGGTGCAGGTGCGCCAACCGGTGTTACCTGTACCGTTAACTGGTATTACAATACCACCAATAGCACTGCCATACCCGGCGCTACACTGGTAAGCGGCCCCAATATAGTTACCTGCGCGGCTGCGGCTACAGGGTCTATCTCTTATACCCCCAGCACAGCGTCACTGCCTGTTGGCGGAGATTACTACTTTTTCTGTGTCATTTCCTGGACAGGCGGTGTGGGTGCATGCCCCGCCACTGGTTCCATTACTACCAGCACTACGCAGCTCATACGCGTACAGCCGGCTCCCATCACCCCTACTGCTCCCGTACTCAATGTTTGCGTAGGTTCTACACTTCCGCTGTCGAACCCCATGGGCGGTGGTAACTGGAGCAGCTTCAACCCTGCTGTTGTGAGTGTCAATGCCAGCGGTGTTGCTACAGGTGTTTCGGCAGGCGGTTCGTTCATCACCTATACTATAGGTTCCTGCTATGTTACCGCATATGTATATGCCAATGACACTCCTTCTACCATCACTACATCCAGCAACTTTACCCCTTGCGAGGCTACTACGCTCACGCTGAATAGTACTCCCGCCAGCGGCACATGGACATCTAACAATACTTCTGTTGCCAACATCAATATATCATCGGGCGTTGTCAACACAGGTTCTGCTGGTACAGCACGCATCACATATACCAATTCTGCCACCGGCTGTTTTGTTACCCGTGTGCTCACTGTCATAGCCAACCCTCCTGCTATAACAGGCACAACGGGTGTTTGTATCACCAACAATACTACCCTTAGCAACCTTTCTCCCGGTGCATGGAGCAGTAGTAACCCTACAGTTGCATCCATCACTTCGGGCACGGGTGTTGTTACCGGCAACAACCAGGGTACTGCTATCATTACCTTCACAGCATCGTCCAATAACTGCCGTGTTTACACCACAGTTACAGTAGGTCTGCCTCCCAACCCCATTACCGGCCCCAATACGGTATGTGCCGGTAGCAACATCACACTGGCCAATACCATATCGGGTGGTGCATGGAGCAGCCAGTCGGCTGCCGTTGCCACGGTCAATGTATCTACCGGCGTAGTAACAGGTGTTACCAATGCCACGGTCAATATCAGCTACACCACACCCGGCTGTACTGCCGTGTTCAAGAACATCACTGTCAATCCCCTGCCCGGCACCATACTTGGTGTGCTCACTACCTGCTATGGCCAGTCCACATCGCTTACCAGCACAGTATCGGGCGGTACATGGTATAGCGATATTCCCACTATAGCATCTGTAGATAGCGTTTCCGGTGTTGTCAGCGGTCACTCTATGGGTTCTACCATTATCACTTACAAGGTAGGTTCCGGCTGTATGACCATGGCCAATGTCACCGTTAACCCGCTTGCGCCCATCGTTGGTCCCGATAGTGTTTGTGTTGGCTCTAAGATCCTCCTTACCGATATCGTAGGTGGCGGTACCTGGATCAGCAGCAACCCTGCCATAGCATCTATCGATCCCGCTTCCGGTGTTGTTACCGGCCTCATCAATGGTATCACATTCATAGGTTATACACTGCCTACGGGTTGTGCCAGTACTTTCTTCCTCAATGTTATTCCACCACTGCCTCCTATAGCAGGCCCTATGGAAGTATGTAGCGGCTCTACTGCAGTACTGTCCAACGGTGTGGGCGGTGGCCGCTGGGGCACCAGCAATATGTATGTGGCCGAGATAGACAGTGTTACAGGTGGTATCATAGGCCGCTTCCCCGATACTGCCACTATCACTTACACAAGGTTCGGTTGCATCACCAAGACCCATGTCACCGTTAACCCGCTGCCTGTCGTTACCCTTACATACGACTGGCTGATAGCCAAGCTCAGCACCCTGCCAGTATATGCATCATACCAGTGGTACGATAGCACCGTTGGCGCCATACCCGGTGCTACTACCAATACGCTCATACTACCTAATGTAAAGGAAAGCTACTACCTGCGTGCTACCGACTTCAAGGGCTGTGCCAACAATTCCGAATGGTTCCGTTTCCCTCTTGGCATGCGCGAGACCGATATGGCCGCTCAGTGCAAGATATTCCCTAATCCCGCTACCGCTATTGTACACATAGATGCGCCCATCAGGGTAAAGGCTGTTATCAGCACTATAGAAGGTAAGGCCGTATCTGTAACACCCGATGCCAGGGAAGTGAACGTGAGCAACCTGCCACCCGGCTTCTACCTTATAGGTCTGTATGATGACAGCGGACAACTGATAGTAATGCAAAGACTCACCAAAGAATAAACATTATACTTTCAAGCCAAGAGAGGCTGCACCTTAGGGTACAGCCTCTCTTGCTTTTGTGGGCGATCCTTTATCGCCCAACGGTCATTTGCTAATATCCATACTTCTCCTTCCAGCAATGGCGCAGGTATTCGCGTATACGCGCTTCCGATGCATTGTTGCCCGGGTCGTAGAGCTTGGTACCTTTTACGGCATCGGGCAGAAATTCCTGGTCTACGAAATTGCCGGGGAAATCGTGGGCATACTGGTAGTTCTTGCCATAATCTAGCTTCTTCATCAGGCCGGTAGGTGCGTTGCGTATATGCAGCGGCACGGGCAGGTCGCCGGTACGCGTGACCATTGACTGCGCATTGTTTATGGCCATATAGGCCGCATTGCTCTTGGCTGATGATGCCAGGTAGGTGACCGTCTGCGACAGTATGATGCGGCATTCGGGATAGCCTATCATCTCTACCGCCTGGAAACAACTAGTGGCCAGCAGCAGGGCATTGGGATTGGCATTGCCTATGTCTTCGCTGGCCAGTATTATCATGCGCCGGGCTATGAACTTGGGGTCTTCCCCACCCTCTATCATGCGTGCCAGCCAGTATACGGCCGCATTGGGGTCGCTGCCGCGAATGGACTTTATGAATGCCGATATGATATCGTAGTGCTGCTCACCGCTCTTATCATACAGCGCCATCTTGCGCTGCACTATGTCCTGCACCAGCCGGTTGGTGACGGTGGTATCGCCTACCGGCATAGAATCAGCTATTATTTCTGTCAGGTTCAGCAGCTTGCGGGCGTCACCACCACTCAGTTGCAGCAGGGCATCCCACTCTTCTATCACCAGTTGCTTGCTGTGCAGCCATTCATCTTTTTCCATGGCCTGCTGCACCAGCCTTTTCATATGCTCCTCGGTAAGGGGTTGCAGCACATATACCTGGCAGCGGCTAAGTAGGGCGCTTATGACCTCGAAAGATGGGTTTTCTGTGGTAGCGCCTATAAGGGTGATGATGCCCTTCTCTACCGCTCCCAGCAGGCTATCCTGCTGGGCCTTGTTGAACCTGTGTATCTCGTCTATGAACAGTAGCGCATGGCCTGCTTTGCGCGCCTGCTCTATCACTGCCCGCACCTCTTTCACGCCACTATCTATGGCGCTAAGGGTAAAGAAGAGCATATCAAGGGAATGGGCTATGATCTGCGCCAGGGTGGTCTTGCCCACTCCGGGCGGCCCCCAGAAGATGATGGAACGGGCATGCCTGTTGCGCACCATCTGTTCCAGCACTTTGCCGGGGCCCACCAGGTGTTCCTGCCCTACAAGGTCTTGGAGCGACCGTGGCCGCACCCGCTCTGCCAGTGGTATATGGTCGTTGGACATAGTAATAGTATTATGAAGGTTTTAAGTTATTAATGCCTAAATTAGCCGTTATGTTACGAAAGACGCTATTGGCCGTACTGCTGTCGCTGCCTGCATTATCGCAGGCCCAGCAGGATGTCAAAACTACGCAAAATAACCCCCAACCCAATATAGACTACAAGCAGCCGGGAGCGCCCCTGCCGCCCTTTATAGTGATGGCATACAACGATACATCGGCCAAAGGGAAAGAGAACCTGAAGAAGAAAGAACGCAGACGCTCTGCGAAGAATGTGGACTCTACAGGCGGCACCTATACTGTACTAACAGAGAAGGACCTGGACAATGGCGCCAACCTGCTGGTGATGATGTTCAACCCCACATGCCTGCACTGCGAGGATGTGACCTTTATGATGGAGAAGAACATAAGTGACTTCAAGCGATCGAAGGTGGTGCTGGTGGCCAGCAAACCGATGGCCGAGTATCTACCCGACTTTGCGCAGCGCCACCATATAGCCAGCTACCCTGCTATGTATATAGGATGGGATAGCTCCCGTATAATAGATAATGTATACCTGTACCAGGCCCTGCCGCAGATAAATATATACGATGGCAAGCGCAATCTGCTGAAGACCTATACAGGCGAAGTGCCTATAGACACGCTGAGGAAGTATATTGAATAAGGCGGTATATGGTAGTAGCAAAAGGGTCTCCTACCCCTTTGCGCGGTCTTTTACATAGTCGCGTATCTTGTGTACATAGTCCAGGTAGCCGCGCTTCATGCGCAGCCAGAAGAGGCCATATATGATGGCATCCAGCCCCAGGAAGGTGAACATTATCTTCTTATCGCCACCGCTGGTGAATAACAGCACTATAGCGGCCACAAGCAAAAAAATGCAGAAAATGATGATGAGCTGTGGGCCCCCGGCATCAAGCTGGCGTATGCTGGACCGCATGCTTATCCTCTGTCTTCCGTTGTTGCTTTTGAGGTCTACCCATGTGATAGGCAGTGTTTTTATGGATGTGACCTGCTCTGCATGCGGGGCTATACATAATCTTTCCTCCTGCTCGTAGATCTCGAAATCGAGGTTGTGAATGGTAACATGTTTTCCGATGAGCTTTTTCATGAACTCATCCCTGCTTCCGCCAAGGTCGAATTCGTAGGTACGCGTAAAGAACATAGATGATATTGTTTTATGGTGAGGTAGAACGATATATAAATATACACTATTCCATCTGGTAAATCAAAATGATAATGTCAAAAATATTTATAGGTGTCTATACACGGAAATGAGCAAGATTATTTATCATTAGTTAATATTATTGTGTTCTGTAGTAACAAGACGTGCGCATTCATATTTCTGTTAGTTAATGGAAAATATAATTATTATTTACAAACAGAAGGAATGATATGAGGTGGCACAAAATATATATCATCAAATAGAAGTGTGGTACATTTTTTGCTATTAGTAATACGACCTCTATTTGTCATAGTTTTGTTTGCTAGATAAAGGTGTATATATCTATTTTGTCATCACTTAACCAACGATCTAAACCTTAAAAGAACTCAAACAATGAAGAAAAGAACTCTACTTTTTGCTGCCGTAGCAGGCCTTTCTTATGTTACCCTATCGAGCTATGAGGCCGGACCTACAGTTGGCATATCCCCCACTCAAAGGACGGGCGCGAAAGCTAGCTCAACAAGTTGCGCTACGGGCGGATGCCATACGGGTACTACTGCTCCAACTTTGGATATCCGGGTCGACTCTATAGGCGGTGTGGAAGTGACCAAGTTCGTTTCCGGCATGACCTATACCGTGACCGTGACAGGCTCTCATGCTACCAACACCAACTATGGCTTCCAATACACTGCGGTAACTGGTTCGGGTGCATCGCAAACACCCGCAGGTACGCACTCAGGAGTAATGCCTAGCCAAGTGGCAAAACGCACCTTTGATGGCCTTACCATCATAGAACAGACCAGCGCCATAGCCGGTACAGGCACACCAAATACATTCTCTAAAACGTTTACATGGACAGCTCCCACAGTTACCGGCTCGCCCATAGACGTTAAGATGTACCTGACAGTGAACGCCGTGAACAACAACAACAATGCCGATGTGGGTGATGCATCTGCAAATATGTCCATCACACTGCAGCAGCACCCTACACCATCTGCCGTAGGTACTGTGAGCAATGGTATAAGCGTAAAGGCCTACCCCAACCCTGTGACCGACCTGCTGAACATACAGGCCAATGCATATGATACCTACACGATACAGGTATATGACGTAGCAGGCCGCCTGGTGAATGCCGGTAGCAATAATATCATCACCGGTTCTTCTACCATCAACACTGCAAGCTGGGCACCCGGTATGTACAATGTGGTAGTGGCAGGCGAAAATGGCGCTAAGACCATACAGGTGATAAAACAGTAGTCATTATCCTTTATACATCACGAATATGAGGGGCGCTTTATGCGCCCCTCATACATTTAGATGACAGATGATGTGCCGCGGTTCGTCACAATATCGTTTCTTTGCAGCCGGTATGAACTGGAGAATAATAGCCGGCCTTGTATTGCTGATAGTGGGCATAAGGGTGATGTACATAGCCATCAATGCCAGCGGTGGCAAGGCATGGAGCGTGGGGTTTGGTGGCGCCATATGGATAACAGTAGGTACCTTCCTGATAGTGAAGGCCATGATAAGCAAACCGCAGAATTAGTGATAAGGAAAAGAGGAGCGCTGAAATTATATTTCTTAACTTCACATCTATGATATTCACCAACGCTATCAGCTGGTTCGAGATCCCTGCCAGCGATATAGAAAGGGCTCAGCGCTTTTATGAGGCTATCTTCGATATAAAGATGATACCTCTTGATTTCCCCAACCTGCAAATGCGGATGTTCCCCATCAACAACCCTATGAACATAGGTGGCGCACTGGTGCATAATGCGGATTTCTACAAGCCATCGGCCACCGAGGGACCAATGATATACCTGAACGCCAACCCCGATGTGCAAACCATACTGGACAGGATACCCGCTGCCGGTGGTACCATACTGGTACCTAAGACAGAGATATCGCCCGATCATGGGTACATGGCCGTGTTCATAGATAGCGAGGGCAATCGTATGGCCCTGCACGCTATACCACCCGGCATGGCACAGTAAGCGGTATCAGTATCGGGTAAATGGCTTATGTCACTGGTGATCACCAGTCGTTCTTTGGGCGTTTCTCTATGCCCTCGGCTATGCGCGCATTACAAAAAGCCTCGAATACTTCTATATCTATACCGGATGTGTCGGAGACCTCTACCTGGTACAGCTTGTTGTCGGTACAGTCTATGGACAATATGCCATACCGTAGCAGTACGCGCTCCACGTCCTGCCATGGTATAGACCGCCTGCGCGATGTGACAGGCATACGCAGCCCGCCCTCATCTATGCGTATGTATAACTGCTGCCCGGCGCCACGCTCCCAGAAAATAGAGAACGCTATAGCAGCCGATAGAACACTGAATATACCAATAGGGAATTTCCACTGCTCTATGAGTGAAAGCGTGAGCATGGACAGCGATATGAGCAGCTCTATTACGCGAAAGGCAACATTCACATACCTGCTTGTTACCCATTTATTGCGCCCCACGGTGAGGGCTGCCATAAGCAGGCCGGCGAGCAGCAAGGCAAGGCCCCAATAGGTGATCTGGAAATTGTAAACGTATATAATAGCTCCTGTGCCTATGAATGCAAGGCTGCAGAACAGGTGCAGTGCTGTGACCTGCTGCGGCTTTACCTTGTCGCCCCTAATGGGCAGATCGAATACCATGGTGCAAAAATAAGCTAAACTATGAGGAAAGCCAGCCGGAGGCCGCCACCTGGGCACATATGCGGTCGGCAGCGCCGGTATTCTCTTTCATAAAGCGCGATACGGTATCGTGTATCTGCAGGCGGCGGGTATCATCTGTGGCGAGCTGGTGAAATATCGCCCGGGCGGCTGTGGCATCAGCCACGGGGAAGGCGCCGCCTATCTCTACCAGCCGCACAGCCTCCACGAATTTTTCATAGACAGGCCCCATCACCACCGGCAGACCAAAGATAGCAGGCTCTAATGTGTTGTGTATGCCGCCGCGTGCAAAGCCACCACCTACATAGGCCAGGTGGCCATAGGCATAAAGGCTGGATAGCATACCTATATTGTCTATGATAAGTATGCGCTTTTGGTACAGGGATGCATCTGCTGCCAATGCCGAATAGAGCGCACATTCGCCTGCAAAAAGCTCTTGTACCTGCCGTATGTGTGCGGCGTCTATCTCGTGCGGGGCTATTATCAGCTTCCAGCCGGTGGGGAGTGCAGGCAGGGCGTCTTTTATCAGCTTTTCATCATCGGGCCAGGTACTGCCCGCCACCAGCACTTTGCTATCGCCCCTGAAGCGCTCTGCCTCGGCTATGGGACGCAGGCGTTGCGCTATGGCCGTCACCCTGTCGTATCGCGTATCGCCCGATATGGAAACATTGTCTTTGATGCCTATACCGGCCAGAAGCGCTGCCGATGCCGCATCCTGTACATGAATGTGGCTGAAACAACGCAGCATACCGCGGAAGAAGCCGCCATATCCTTTGAAGAAGGACTGCTGCTGCCTGAATGCCGCCGATACCAGCAGCAGTGGTATGCCCCTGCGGTTTACCTCGTGCAGGTAATAATGCCAGAATTCGTACTTCACAAAGATGACCAGCTCGGGGTCTACGGCAGCCACAAAATGGCGGGCTGCTGCCGGGCCATCCATAGGCAGGTACAGGATGTGATGCACACCTGTATAGCCACGGCAGGCCTCGTAGCCCGATGGGGAGAAGAACGTAAGCACCACCTCGTATGCCGGATACCGCTGGCTTAGCAGTTCTATGAGCGGCCTGCCCTGCTCGAACTCGCCGAGCGATGAGCAGTGTATCCATATACGCTTTTTGCCGGGGGCGAGGGCTTTTTGTAGTTCCTGCTGCCAATTGCGGCGGCCTGCTACCCATTTGCGGGCCTTATCGCTGTAGAGGGCCGCGACCCTGATACCAAGGCCATACAAGGCAAGCGACAAGCGGTAGAGGAATACGGCGGCCATCATTCTGTTCGAGAGGGCAAAAATAATGGTTATCGCGTCAAAAGTCAGGGGCGGTGCTGCAGGTACTCCTGCAGCATCATAACTGCGCTCACTACATCTATCAATTCTTTTCGTTCGCGGTCGGTCTTGCGGAGGCCCATACCCGATATCTCTCGCGAAGCCATTTTCGATGTCATGCGCTCATCTATCTTCTCTACAGGCATTTGCGGGAAAACGTTCCCGAACTTGACAATGAACTTTTCTACTATGGGCGTAGCATGTGTAGGTGTATCGTCGAGGTTGAGGGGGTAACCTACTATCACTTTTTCCACCTTTTCGGTGGCCATGTACTTTTTGAGGTAGCCAATGAGCTCGCCTGTATCTACTGTATCGAGACCTGTGGCTATTATCTGCAACTCGTCGGTAACGGCTATGCCGGTACGTTTTTTACCTATATCGAGTGCTAGTATGCGGGCCAAGCGAGTAGTTAGTAGTTAGTCTAAAGTAGAAAGTCTAAAGTAGAAAGTAGTAGGTCTAAAGTAGAAAGTAGTAGGTCGTGGTGGTGCTATTGGGGGATATGGTAAGGAGCCGCTCTTGCGGCGGCTCCTTATAAGATAGTTGCGGTACTACTGCCGCTGGGCGGTGAAGGTGCCGCCTGTAATGGCCGTACCATCGGTACAGGTGAAGTTGAAGGTACCTTTTATCTCGGTAGCAGAAACATCGGTGATGGTAACAGAACCGCTGCTGGTGGTCTTGGCAACACTACCCGTAGACACTATATACTGCGCGAAATGGGAACCGGCAGTGATGGCGCCGAAATTGAATGTGCCTGTAGAGCCGCTCCAGTTCACAACTGAAATATTGATCTGAGGCGGACCGGTAACACCACCTGTAGTACTGCTGCCGGTAATAGCGAGGTTGGAGGAGACAACACCGGCGAGACATATAGTGCCTTCGAACGCGGTGCCACCCACCGTGGCCATCATAGGGAATGAGGGTGATGCGCTGCTGGAGGATGAGCAGGAAGAGAACAGCGATAATGCTGTGATGAAAAGTGCCGCAAGGGCCAAAGAGAACTTCTTCATGTAGGTATATTTTTTTTGGTCTACCATCAAAGTTAATAAAGGTTGTGATAACAGCAAGATGTCTGTACAGGAGATCATTGAGGCAGGGAAAATGCATATCGCATGGCCTCTGCAAGTACATCGATATTTATATCCTTCAGTGTTCTGAACTTGATACAGTAACCCGTAATGCTGGCCTTGCCTATCTTTTCGCCATAGGTGCCGGCCAGGAATTTCTTATCATCTATACCGAGGATATATACCGAGAACCCGGTCTTATTGGCGCTGATGCCTATCCGGAAGAATTCCTTCGTTTTCCCATTGGCGTATCTTATCACCATGAACCCATAGCCTATGGTAGGGTTGGTCACTACCTTGCCTGTTTCATCCACGCCTTCGTCGAACCATTGCCTACATGCGGGCGATACCTGTAGCGCCAGTTCATGCAGCTTTTGCAACTCTTCGCGTTTGGCTTCGGGCTGGCCGGCTATATGCTGCGCTATCTGTTCTTGTACATTCATAAAGAATACTCTGGCGTTTCAAAGCTCGCTTCTTTTCTGATCATCTGCAAACAGAAAAGGTGCATTTCAGACCTTTGTTTGCTTTTGCGCCAGTAAGCGCGAAGGTCTGAAATGCACATTAAAGAGTATGGTCTGCACTTGCCCGGGCGCCTACCGGAGGCCGCTCACCTGCCTGCCTTTGGGGTATTTTACCGTATAGCCAAAGGGCAGGCTCTTGCTTTCGTTAGGCTTCAGCGAGAGGGTCCATTTCAGTATGCCTGTAGCCTCTTCCAGCTCTGCGCTGCCGGTCTCTTTATCCTCTATCACTATATCCTTATCGTTGCTCACGGGCAGCTGGTCCTGTATCACTATGTTCACCACATCTTTACGGGTATTGCGCACGCTTATGGTATATGCGAATGTCTCGCGCACATTAGAGCCTATGTTCTTCACACTGCGCAGTTTTTTATCTTGCTCGCGGCGCACTACTATCTTCTTGTCCCTGCCCAGCGAGAAGGTGAGGGTATCAGTAGTATTGCGCACATCTATATAGCCCTGGCCCACATAGGTACCCTCGTAGTATATGTTGGTCTGGCCGGGTATTATGTTCAGGTCTTCCCAGTTGGTCACCTGTGCCTGCAGGAAGGCATCCTTATCCAGCCTTGGTACCGCATAGTAGCGGTAGGTAGCGGGCACGTCGTACTTCTTTATGGCCACTATATGCTGCTTGCCATCGTTCATTATGGTATAGGGCAGGTCTATATCGAAAGAAGTATTGATACCGGAGTTATCAACGGCCACATATTCGTTCATGGTGCTCGGTTTCCATGCCATATCTTTACCTGCTTCCTTGTCTTCATATGTTTCCGTTCTCGGAGCGGCACCCACGGCATAAGTATTTAACAAGGCTTCTTTTGACTTATACCCGACCGCCGGGTGGTAGAATGACAAGTACCATGGAGCTATGACAGGGGCATCAGCGCCCTGGTTGGGGTCTCCGGTAGAGAGGGTGAGGCGTACATTATCCCACTTCACACCGCTGTTCTGGTATACATTGGCCTTGTAAAAGAGGTTGGCAGGTTTAGAGATATCTTCTACCCTTATATCGTATGTGGGCGACCAGCCTGCATTGGGCACCGTATAAGTGATGGTGACATCGTTGGCTATAGCATCTTTTGCATAGAACTTCACCAATAGCTGGCCACCGGGTTGGTAACCTTTCTTGTTCTCCTCATCCAGTTGCTTGCGCAGCCGGGCAATGTATTCGTCCATCTTCTTCTGCTGTTCTTCCTGCTTGTGCTTCTGGTTCAGGTAGCCCTCCATACGCGTATTTACAAGGTCCAGCATCTTGGTAAGTTCCGCTACCGACAGCCCCGTGTTCTCCCCGCCCACTTTGCGGTTGGCCTGCAATACGGCTACCTGTTCGGTTATGGTAGTTATGCGGTCGGTCACCAGGCTGCGGGCATTGCTTACTATATCTATGCTATCCTTTATCTCCCTGGCGCGGGGCGACAGAACTTCTGACACCAGGTAATTGTTCTGGAACACGGCCGACTCTACCACTACCCCATTGCCTGCATTCACAGACAGGCTCTGGGTATTGATATCGCCTGCCACGTTGGTGAACAGGAACTCGTTCTCGCCCTTCTGCAGGCGCACCTTGGCCGTGCTGGTGAGCTGCGCACCGTGCAGAAATACTGTGGCCTGCTCTATATTTAGTTTTTGCTGCTGCTGTGCATATGTGCCTGTAGCTGTTGCTACCAATGCGGCAATGATAATGCTGCGTTTATGCATGTGTTTTGTTTTTTGATGTAAAAGACGGCAATGAACGTGCCAGTCCATAACAAGGCGTTATAAAATTATGTTAAGCCTGAATTTTATTTTGATCATTTGATTGAAATCATTGTTTAGATCAAGGGAAGGATAGTAACTTTGCTGTGCAATGGCAGCAAAAAAAGAAAATAAGGCCGTAGAAAAGAACGCCTCTACCGAAGAGAAGATAAAGGATGCTGCCAAGCGGGTATTTACCCAAAAAGGATATGCAGCGACCCGTACGCGCGATATAGCCGAGGAGTCGGGGTACAACCTGTCGCTTATCAATTACTATTTCCGCAGTAAGGAAAAGCTGTTCGACATAATAATGATGGAACAGCTACAGATGTTCATACACAGTGTTACCGACCTGCTAGACGACCACAATACCACCCTGCAGGAAAAAATAACACAGATAGTTGCGCACTATATAGATATGCTGAAGAAGAACCCGGGAGTGCCATTCTTTGTGATGAACGAGGTGAACACAGCTCCCGAGAAACTGGTGGCACGCATAAAGCTGCAGCGAAACGACCTGTATATAGTGAAACAGTGGATGGAGTTCGTAAAGAGCAGGCCACAGACAGCTCTGAACCCGGCACATATATTTCTGAACCTGTTGGGCATGACGGTATTTCCCTTTGTAGCAGCGCCTATGATAAGCCTGCGCCTGGGGCTCGACCAGCAACAGTTCGATGCACTGATGGACGAACGCAAGAAGCTGATACCTATGTGGGTGGCAGAAATGATGAATTAGGAATTGGGAATTGGGAATTGGGATCTGGAATTTGGGTTTTGGAATTTGATACCTGGGATTTAGAAAACACTATACGATATGTATAAAAGAGTATTTGGGGTATTGGCTATAATGACCGCGGCCTTTGCAGGGTACGGGCAAATGGCGTTCAATACCCTGGAGGAAGTATGGCAGTATGCTGACACACATAATACCGCCATAAAAAATGCCGCCTATGAGGTAAAGAAGGGCGAACGCGAGGTGCAGCGATCGTACCTGGACCTGCTGCCTGATGTGAACGCCAATGCGGCCTATACCGACAACCTGACGATACAGACCACCCTGATACCTGCCGTGATATTCGGCGGGCCGGAAGGTGTGTACCGCCCTGTGCAGTTCGGGCAGAAATATACCTACAATGCGGGTTTTACCGCGCAACTGGACCTGGTGAATGTGCAGACATGGTACAATACCCGTGTGGCCCGCGAGACCAAAGAACTGAACAAGGCCGGGCTGAACAACACCAAAAGGAACACCTACCAGCAGATAGCGGCCCAGTACTATGCCTACCTGCTGAACAAGGAGGCCCTGCGCCTGGCAGCGATCAGTGCGGCAGCGGCCGATTCGGTATATGCGGCGGTGAACAACCGCTTCAACGAGGGGGCCGTGAGCCTGCCCAATATGGATGTGGCCAAGCTGAACAGCGAACGCGCACAGCAGACACTCATAACGGCACGCTACCAGCTATTATCTTCTCTGAACTCGCTGAGGGGCCTGCTGGGGCTATCCGTATCGGACTCTATAAGTATCACACAATCGCTGGGCTCGGTATCGAATACAGTATCGCAGGAGGCCTTCCAGGAAGACCCATCCATAAGGCTGGCCTACCACCAGACATTGCTGAACTATGGCAGGTACCAGACCGCCAATGCCGGCGCCTTCCCTACCATCAGTGTACTGTACAGCAACAATACCCAGCAGTTCGATAATACTTTTCGCCCATTCGATGCTGCGGGGCCGCAATGGTTCCCGGCCACATACTGGTCGCTGCGGGCATCGTGGACGGTATTCAATGGCGGCGACAGGTGGCTGCGGTCACAAAAGGCAAAACTGACCTACCTGCAAAGTAAGGAGGATGAGGAACAGGCCAGGCGGCAGGCAGCTATAAACGACGACAACCTGCGGCTGGACCACCAGAAAACAGTGCTGCTGCTCAATAAGGCCGAGAGTGTAATGAACCTCTCCTACGACAACTACAGGCACATAAGCCTGCGCTACGAGGAAGGCCTGGCATCGCTGGAGG
Organism: Nemorincola caseinilytica; assembly: GCF_039540515.1. Taxonomy (NCBI): domain Bacteria; kingdom Pseudomonadati; phylum Bacteroidota; class Chitinophagia; order Chitinophagales; family Chitinophagaceae; genus Nemorincola; species Nemorincola caseinilytica. Next base: position 148,807 of record NZ_BAABFA010000001.1, read on the forward strand.
ACAGGCTGCGCGCATTCACCGACTACATAAGCTACCAGAATCAGTACCTGAACAGCCTCTCGGAGATGCTGGTACGATCTTATAACATAAAACTCCGCCAACGATCATTCTAAGATGGAACGCACACTAGTATACATTGCCTGCGCGGCGCTGCTCGGCACGGCATCCTGCAAACCGAAGTATGACGAAGTATCGCCCAGGACAGGGCCGGTGACCGAGGCCGTGTTCGCATCGGGCAGCATAGAGCCAAAGGATGCCTATACCCTCACCTCGCTCTCTGACGGCTTCATAGTAAAAGCCTATGTGACCGAAGGAGACCTGGTAAAGGATAAGGAACTGCTCTTTCGCCTGGACAACAGGCAGCAGAACACACAGGTGGCCATAGCCGAGACCAATGTGGAATATGCCCGCATGAACGCGGACGGCAATGCGCCCGCCCTGCAGCAGATACGCGCGCAGATAGATGCCGCAAAGGTAAAACTGGTGGCAGACTCGCTGACGCTGGCCCGCTATGAGCGCCTGTACACCACACGCTCGGTATCGAAACAGGACCTGGACAATGCCGCCGTGGCCTACCAGTCGTCGCTCAGCTCGCTGCGCTCGCTGATGGAGAACTTGCGTGGTACAGCGGACAGGGCAAAACAGGAGTTGGCCAACTCGCGGTCGCAACTGCAGAACGTGAGGGCAGGCAACCAATACTACGACCTTATAGCCATTGGCCCGGGCAGGGTATACCAGGTATTCAAGAAGCAGGGCGACCTGGTGCGCCGTGGCGATAAGGTGGCACAGATAGGCAACCCCGATTCCATCATCATATACCTGGACATAGACGAGGGCAGCATAGGCAAGATAAAAGAGGGCATGCAGGTATTGGTAGAGCTGAACACCGATAAGGGAAAGACCTGGGAAGCAAGCATATCGAAGATATACCCGCACTTCAACGAGCAGACACAGTCTTACCGGGTAGAGGCCCGCTTTGTGAAGGATGTACCGGGCATCATATCGGGCACACAGCTACAGGCCAATATAGTGACCAGCCGCAAGGAGAACGCCCTGCTGATACCTGCCATATACATAAGCGCAGGCAACAAAGTAGTGATAAAGAAAGGAGATAACATGGACACCACCGTCATTACCACCGGCATACGGTCTGATGAGTGGGTAGAGGTACTGAGCGGCGTATCGGCAGGAGACAAACTCGTAAAACTGAAATAGCACCCACATGAAAATAAATGTGAACACCGAGATAGCGCTTACCTATCTTTCATCGCGCAAGAAGCAGACCGTTGTGGCCGCGCTGGGTGTGATGTTCGGAATATCCATGTTCATCTTCATGCAGTCGCTGATGAAGGGCACGAACGACTATTTCGAGAAGATGTCATTTACCAACACCCCTCATATACGCCTGTACAACGAGAACAAGGTGGCCGATAACCATATGCTGCGCGCCTTTCTGCCAGACCCGTCGGAGAAGATACTTACCAACCCCAAGCAGTTGAAAGAATCGCAGGGCCTTACGGATCCTTATGGTATCATAACCCTCATTCGCAGGAACAGAGAAGTAAAGAACGTAACACCGCAGGTAACAGGCAATGTGATATATACCAGCGGCAGCGTAGAGCTGCCCGGCAATGTGGCCGGTGTGCAGATAGAGGAAGAGAACGAAATGTTCGACGTACAGGGCAATATGGTAAGCGGCAACCTGCACGACCTGGACCGCGTACACAACTCCATACTCATAGGCAAGGGCATAGCCGACAAACTGAGTCTGCATGTGGGCGACAACATCACTGTACGATCGGGCAATGGCAATGCATTGGTGATGCGTGTAGTGGGCATCTTCTCTACCACCGTAAAAGCAGTGGATGAGACGAAATCATATGCCAATATATCGGTAGTGCAAAGCCTGATGGGCAAGGACCGTAGCTATGTGACCGAGATAAAAGTGAATGTGAACGACTACAACAATGCACCTGCCGTAGCGCGGGAGATAGAGGCCATAACAGGCTATAAAGCAGAGGATTGGATAAAAGCCAATGAACAACTGAAGGCCGGCTTCAAGATAAGGGCCGTGATATTGAACTCGGTGATAGGTGTGATACTGCTGGTGGCGGGTTTCGGTATCTACAACATACTGAACATGACCATTTATGAGAAGATAAAGGAGATAGCCATACTGAAGGCCCAGGGTTTTGCAGGCCGCGCCGTTACCAGCATATTCCTGCAGCAGGCCATTATGATAGGTGTGATGGGTGGTGTGGTAGGTATCACTTTCGGTTTCCTGCTCACCCTTATGGTATCACGGATATACATAGGCGCCGGTATGCTCAAATACCTGCCCATGTCGTTCTATGTACCACATTATGTAGAGGCATTGTGCTTCGGCATACTTACCACCATAGCAGCGGGGTATTTCCCTGCACGCAAGGCAGCAAAAGTAGACCCTGTAAACATAATACGCGGATAATGAACAATGCAGCATTAGTAGCCAAGGGCATCACCAAATACTTTCACGACCCTGTGACCATGCAGGTGCTGAAAGGTATAGATATGCAGGTAAGCAAGGGTGAGTTCGTATCGATAGTGGGTAAATCGGGTTGTGGCAAGTCTACCCTGCTCTATGTGCTCTCTACCATGGACACCGACTATGAAGGCACCCTGGAGATAAACGGCATCAGAACGACCGGCCTGTCGCAGAACCAATTGGCCCGCATCCGCAACGAGTCTATAGGTTTCGTGTTCCAGTTCCATTACCTGCTGCCCGACTTTACCTGCCTCAAAAATGTGATGATACCCGCCCTGCGCCTGGGCAAGCTGTCATATAAAGAGGCAGAGGAGACCGCCTATGCCAAGCTGAAGATGTTCGGCGTAGAGGAGCAGGCGCTGAAAAAGGCAGGCAAGCTATCGGGCGGGCAGCAGCAGCGTGTGGCCATAGCTCGTGCCCTTGTGAACGACCCCGCTATCATAATGGGCGACGAGCCCACCGGCAACCTTGATTCTAAGAACACCGGCATCGTATTCGACCTTTTCCGCCAGTTGTCGCAAGAGTATAAGCAGACCATCATCACCGTTACCCACGACAATGATTTTGCCCAGCGATCGGACAGGATAATAGAAATGGCCGATGGGGAGATAGTAAGGCATACGGGCGCATAAAGCCCCTGCTGTGCGGAATTGTGCTAATTTTGCGATAGCATTTCCGCACATGACCTTCAGCAAATATCACGGCACAGGCAACGATTTCATCCTTGTAGACAACAGGAATGGCAGCTACAGCTTCATGCAGCCACAGGTGGCAGCCATGTGCCACAGGCGCTTCGGTATAGGTGCAGACGGCCTGATGCTGCTGGAAAATGCCGATGGGTATGACTTCCGTATGGTGTACTACAACGCTGATGGCAATGAGAGCACCATGTGCGGCAATGGCGGCAGGTGCATAGTGGCATACGCCCAAAAGCTGGGCATAATTACAGACAAGGCGCACTTCCTGGCCATAGATGGCCCCCACCATGCTACTATACACACTAATGGAGTAGTGAGCCTGCAAATGCAGGATGTAAAGGAAATGCTGGTGCAGGAAGGGCATACGGTGCTCAATACGGGATCGCCACATTATGTGACCTGGGTAAAGGATGTAAAGAACATAGAGGTATTCACCGAGGGGCGCACCATACGCAACAGGCAGGAATACAGCCCCGGCGGCATAAATGTGAACTTTGTACAGACCAATGGCGACAAGCTGCGGGTGCGCACCTATGAGCGTGGTGTGGAAGACGAGACCATGAGCTGCGGTACGGGTGTCACGGCGGCGGCCATAGCATCTACCTGCCATGGCACGGGCGCTTTCAGCACACATATAGAGACCCCCGGTGGCGACCTTATGGTATCTTTTACTAAAGATACCCCCACCTCTGCCCACGATGTGGTGCTTACAGGCATGGCCACATTCGTATTCGATGGCGAGATACCCGAGCCGACACTATAACACCCCGCTACTATGCATGCAGACCATATCATTGTAGGGCAGGGGCTGTGCGGCACACTATTGTCGCGCCTGCTGGTGCGTGAGGGTAAAAGTGTACTTGTTATAGATGACAGAGACCCGGCGGCAGCCGGGCGCAATGCAGGGGGTATCATCAACCCGGTAACGGGCAAGCGGCTGGTGCGATCGTGGATGATAGATGAACTATTGCCCTTTGCAAGAACCACCTACCGGGCCATAGAGCAGGAATTGCGCATACCCCTGCTTACCGAACTGAGCATACTGGATATGTATCATACCACCGATGAGCGCACCTTGTTCGAAGAACGGCAGCAGAGCGATAATGAATACCTGCATACCTACACGAACGACAAGTGGCAGCAGTATTTCAGCTATCGCTATGGCATAGGCGAGATAGCGCCCTGTATGCTGGTAGACCTGCGTATGCTGATGGATGCCTGGCGGGTGAAGCTGCAAAACACGAACGCTGTACTGGAAGAAAGGTTCGATATAGCGGCGTTGAAGGTGAACGAGGATGGCGTTTCCTATAAAGGCATCAGCGCAGGAAGCATCATTTTCTGCGATGGCGCCGCTTGCGCCGACAACCCATATTTCGATAGGCTGCCGTGGTCGAAAGACAAGGGAGAGGTATTGACAGTATCTATTCCCGGCCTGCCACGGGAACATATATACAAACAGGGCATCAGCATAGTACCGTGGCGCGATGGGCTTTTTTGGGTAGGAGCCTCGCACGACTGGAAGTACACTACCCTTTCCCCTACCCCGGCATTCCGAAAAAGTGTAACAGACCACCTGGACAACTGGCTACGGCTACCGTATGAAGTGGTAGACCATATAGCTGCGCTGCGCCCCGCCAATTTCGACCGCAAACCATTCATAGGCATGCACCCTATACATGAGCGAATAGGCATATTCAATGGCATGGGCGGCAAGGGCTGCTCTATGGCTCCCTACTTCGCACAGCATTTCTGCGACCACCTTGTGGGCCATACCTCTATCATGCCCGATGTGGATGTGAGGAGATATAATAAGATACTGAGCAAATGATCAGCTACCGGGAGGGCCATGAAATGTTCTTTCCGGGTACCGGATCATTTGTGCCAGCCGGGCTTCGATATGTTTCCATGAACAGGCTCGATGTACATAGCTGATGGGTTCATCAAAATTTATATCATTGTGCCAGGCAAGCGCCTTTAATGTCATTACGGCATTTCGAATATTGTATTTCTTTTCATAGGCATCTGTCATATCCTCCAAAGAAAGGTATTGAGACAAGAATGCGATATCTATGAAGTCCTTTAACCTTGTGCCATTCCCTATTATCGCATTCAGCTTCATAGCGGCAATATCTTCAAGGCCGGCCATGCGTACACCATCTACTGAAGCAGCATCCTTAACTAGCGGATATGCGTGCGTTATCAGATCGACCTGTACATTATCTACCTGCCCTTTAATAGTGTTCTTGTCAAGATAGGCCAAGCGCAGGCCGTATTCGCTACCAAGGTACTCGGCGAGCTTATTTTCTTCAAAGGCCGTTATTGAGAACAGGTCTATATCGATACTTATACGATGGCCTATCTGTAACGATAAGGCAGTTCCACCTACAAGGAAGAACTGACCCAGGGCCCTATCCTGCATCAATTTTTTCAGGAGTTCCAGTGTGCCTGGCGAGACCGTTTCAGTTCGTAGCATTTCATTTCAGATAATGGTATATCAAAATATACACTCACAAAATTCATATCCTTATCATTAAGATATGGCAATGTGCGTATTATCTCGGCCATGCCTTCTTTACCGTAAAGATCCAAAGCGGCATACCAGTCATCAGGGAAACCGCGCTCTACCACCCGCTGTACAACTACTTGTCGCATTTTCTGATAGTCGAAAGCCGTAAGGTCATACTCCCATAACAGACCGGGATCGATCCTTGCATCGGGGTGTTCCTTATATCTGTTCAGATTCATGAAGCTGTGTGCCGAATACCATTATAAAGATACGAGATCTGGCCGAGGTATAGGTATACAAGGATGCCTTCATTATCTCCGTTAACCTATTAACTTGTATTTTAGCAGCATGAAGCGATACCTGGCCATGGGGCTGTTGCTGGCAGCCCTGCCTTCTGTAGCACAACAGACCCGTCACTATTGGCAACAACATGTAGACACCCGTCTGCAAGTAACGCTGGATGATAAGCACCACATACTGCACGGGCATGCCGATATAACATATACTAATAACTCGCCAGACACACTGAGGTACATATATATGCACCTGTGGCCCAATGCCTACAAGAACGACCATACCCCCTATGCGCGCCAGCAGGATGGCAACCACAGCAGCACCTTTTACTACTCTGACAAAAAAGACCGCGGCTATATGGACAGCCTGGACCTGGTGCTGGATCATGAGGTACATGTAGATGCCAGCTCATCGGCCGATGCGCCGGATATAGTAAGGATAGACCTGCCCCACCCTCTGCTGCCCGGCAAAAAGCTGCGCATAGAGACCCCCTTCAAGATGAAGCTGCCCGTAGTATTCTCGCGCAATGGTCACACAGGGCAGGCATACTATGTATCGCAGTGGTTCCCCAAGCCGGCGGTGTACGACCACAAAGGCTGGCACCCCATATCTTACCTTGACCAGGGCGAGTTTTATAGCGAATTCGGATCGTACGAGGTGAGCATAACCCTGCCGAAGAACTATGTGCTGATGGCCACCGGCAACTGTATGACCCCTGCAGAGAACAAGCGCATGGATTCGCTGGCGGCATTACCGTTGCCACCGGCCACACTGTACAAGGACGACTTCCCTGCCAGCGATGCCGAAATGAAGACCGTAGTGTATAAGGAGGACAATATACACGACTTCGCATGGTTCGCCGATAAACGCTTCATAGTGAGGAAGGATACCGTGTACTCTCCCGGCACCAACAAGCTCATAACCACATGGAGCGCCTATATGCCCTCTTACCAGGACAAATGGAAAGATGCCAACAAGCACCTGGCCGATGCCGTGCTGCACTATGGCAAGTGGATAGGCCCATACCCGTACAACACCATCAAGGCCGTGCTGGGCGATATGAAATCGGGCGGAGGTATGGAGTACCCCACCATTACGCTCATAGACCGTGTGGCCAGTGCCAAGCTCAGTACCGTTATCATACACGAGGCCGGCCACAACTGGTTCTACGGTATGCTGGGCAGCAACGAGCGCGAGCACGCATGGATGGACGAGGGCCTCAATACATTCTACGAGCAGAAGACCACCAAGGTGATGAGCAAGGACAGTGCAGCACGCAAGCGCAAGAACGCACTGGATGAATCTTTGATATACTACCAGTTCGCCGCTACCAATGACGACCAGCCTATAAATACCCATTCCGAGCAGTACCGCAGCCTGAACTATGGCATAGATGTGTATTACAAAACAGCAGAGGCCCTGCGCTGGCTGGAACAATACATGGGCCCTGCCGAGTTTGAGGCGGCCATGAAGGATTACTTCGAGACATGGCGCTACCGCCACCCTTACCCCGAGGACCTGCGGGCTATATTCGAAAAACATACCTCCAAACCGCTGGACTGGTTCTTTGACGGTATGCTGAACACCGACCGCAAGATAGACTTCAAGATAACCCGTGCACGCGTAAAGAACGGCAATACCATAGTTACGGTAAAGAACCGCTCGGACATAAAGTTGCCGGTAGCCGTGGCGGCCTATAAGGGCGATAGTCTGACGGCTATGGAATGGGCCTCGCCCTTCAGCTACAAGACCATCTTCCTGCTGCATGGCAGCACCTGGGATAAGCTGGTGATAGCCGATGAAACACCCGATGCCAAGACCGCCAATGACGCCTACCGCAGGCGGGCGTTATTGCGCAAGTTCGCACCTACGGTAAAACCGGTATTGGGCCTCAACCGCACCTATAGCGAAAAACTCTTCGTAGCACCGGCGCTGGGCAGCAATGCCCATGATGGCTTTATGGCCGGCCTGCTGCTGCACAACCTTACCGTGCCCGAGAACCGCTTTGCCTTTGCGCTGGCGCCGATGTATGCCTTCGGCGCAGGTAGCTGGACCGCAGCGGGATCATTGGGGTATACTTTCTATCCCCGCAGTACCTTTAAGGACATAACACTAATGGCAGATGCCAAAAGCTTTCACAACGACAAGACCGACCTGAACCTGAACGAACCCGTCTATACACGTTATATCAAGGTGGCGCCATCGTTGCAGTTCACCTTCAGGGAAAAGGACCCGCGCAGTACCGTTACCCGTACCCTGATGCTAAAGGGATACAGCATAAACGAGGAAATGTTGGGTGTGGGTGTAGACAGCACAGTACCTCTCATTGTCACAAATGTGAATAATATATACGGCAAAGTGCGCTACCGCCACCAGAACGACCGTACTTACAATCCCTTCAACTACACCTTTGACGGACATGGAAATGGCGACTTCGTGAAGCTGAATGTGGAGGGCAACATACGCATCAACTACAACGTAAAGAACAAGTCGCTGTATGTAAGAGGCTACCTGGGCAAATTCATTGCTATGAACAATGACCCTGCCATTACCAACAGGTATATACTGAATGCCAGCTATAGCGGTGTGAACGACTACCTGTACGATGGCACCTACCGCGGCAGGAACAGAACGGACGGCTTCTGGGGGCAGCAGGTGAACGCATTTGGTGAGGGTGGGTTCAAAGTGCCCATATACAATGGCGCCTACCGCAGCGACAACTGGATGGCCGCCGTGAACCTGAAGACCGATCTGCCAAAGATAAAGCTGCCCATACGCCTCTTCTTCGATGCTGGGCTTATGCCCAACCCATCTCCGGGCTTCAAGAACATAAAGAGCACAATGATGATGTATGATGGCGGTATAGAGCTATCGTTGTCGCAGGATGTGGTGAGCTTCTACTTCCCCCTCATTATGAGCAAGGACTTCAGAGACCGCCTGGCAGATACCTATGGCAGCAAGAATGTATTTGCCCGCAGCATATCGTTCACCCTGCACCTGGAGAACATCAACTGGCTGCGGTTCCCATCAAAGATATTGAAGACGGCCGGCGGCTAACGAAGCATATCCCGTATACATCAAAATGGTGCAATAGGAAAGAAGACCGGCACCGGAAACGCAATAGAGAAAATGTAATTTAATTTCTTTTTGCATCGGAATATTATTATCTTCAAAACCAAATAGTCCATATGATGCTTTTGCGGCATATACCTTTCCTGAAGGCAGTATTCTTATACTCCTTCACCGCCTTTGGCGGGCCGCAAGGACATATGGGCATGATGATAAAGACCTTTGTACAAAAGCGAAAGGATGTAACAGAGGATGAGCTGGTAGAGTACAACTCATTTTGCCAAATGCTGCCCGGCCCCTCATCTACCCAAACGGTGATGCTGATAGCCCTGAAGCGGGGCGGCATACCGCTGGCCCTTGTCACCCTGCTGGTGTGGGTATCACCCGCAGCCGTGCTGATGGGGCTGTTCTCGTTCATCATACATTATTACCATATAGGCTATGGCCCGGGCAGGGTGCTGCCCATGCACCTGTTCTCTTATGTGCAGCCCATGTCGGTAGGGTTCGTGTTCTATGCTGCTACGCGTATGATGCAGACCACCATAAAGCATGTGGCCACGGCCACTATAATGGTGTGCAGCCTTGTGGCCACACTCTTCATCAATTCGCCATGGGTATTCCCGGTGCTGCTGCTGTTATCGGGTATCATCAGCAATTTCAGCAATAGGCGCATCCCCGATCCGCTGCAGAAGCCCAAACGCATCAACTGGATGCACCTGGGTGCCTTTGCAGGTATATTCATAGTAGCGGGTGTACTTAGTGAGTTGGCGCGTACCGAGGACTGGGCGCATGGGCGTATATTCAACATCTTCGAGAACTTCTATCGTTTTGGCGCCATAGTGTTCGGTGGCGGGCAGGCCCTGCTGCTGATGATGACCTACCAGTTCGTGAGCCGTCATGGTGCACGCGTGCTTACGGCGGGACAAATGCTTACCGGCTATGGTATAGTGCAGGCCATGCCTGGGCCGGTATTCTCGGTATGCTCGTATGTAGGTGGGCTGGCCATGAGCCAATATGGCGGTATGTGGCAGCTCATAGGCTGTGTAGTGGCCACTGTAGCTGTCTTCCTGCCCAGTACGCTGCTGCTGTTCTTCCTGTTCCCTGTATATGAGAACCTGAAACATCATGTAGTGATCTTCCGCGCGCTGGAGGGGATAAACGCCGCTATAGTAGGTATAGTGTGGGCATCGGGCATATTCCTGTTCCGCACCATAGCCTTCGATGCTTCGCTGTCCTTCGAATGGAGTAACCTCATAGTGGTCATCATCACCTTCTGCCTGCTGTACTACAGCAAGATACCGCCACCCTTCATAGTACTGGGCTGGCTGCTACTTGGCTGGAGCCTGCACTAGGGCTCGCACATGTCGTTGACAAAAATGACCGGGTATCGGTACAAGATCATCAGATATCGATGGCATGACAATGTTATATGACATGCAGGCGTGTTTTTTTAACGTAGAGGTTGTTATGATACCGCGCTATCTGCTATTTTTATAGCGCGTACAAAATACCACAACAATGGATGTAGCAATAGAGCAAAGCTGGAAAGAGCGGCTGCATGAAGAATTCGAGAAACCCTACTTCGAGCGGGTGGTGAACTTTCTGAAAGAGGAAAAAAAAGCCAATAAGGTGATATACCCACCGGGCAAGCTCATTTTCAATGCTTTCGAGTGTACTCCGTTCGACAATGTAAAGGTAGTGGTGATAGGCCAGGACCCGTACCATAATCCCGGGCAGGCACATGGACTGTCTTTTTCTGTGCCGGACAGGGTACAGCCCCCGCCATCGCTCATCAATATATTCAAAGAGATACATAACGACCTGGGCATCACCATCAATAGCACAGGCAACCTGGAGCCCTGGGGCCGCCAGGGGGTACTGCTGCTGAACGCATCGCTGACGGTAGAGGAGAACAAGCCCATGTCGCACGCGCAGATAGGATGGCACACCTTTACCGATGCCGTGATCCGCAAGATATCGGCAGAGAGAGAGCATGTTGTGTTCATGCTGTGGGGCCGCTTTGCACAGAACAAGGAAGTGCTGGTAGATGTTTCGCGCCACCTGGTGCTGAAGGCCGCGCACCCGTCGCCGCTATCGGCATATAATGGGTTCTTTGGCTGCGGCCATTTCAGCAAGGCCAATAACTGGCTGAAAGAAAAAGGAGAACGCCCTATAGACTGGAGCCTGTAGCATAGCCCATGAAGAAAGCAGCCGCACCACACCGCAAGCACCTGGTACTGCACCTCTGCGTAATAATAGCAGCGGTGCTGATAGCTTATTACAAGGTGTTCGGCGCGTCCTTCCTCAACTGGGACGATGCAGAATATGTGCTGCACAACAATGACATCAATGCCATAAGCGGCAGCAATATAAAGGCATGGTTCTCTACCTTCTATGTGGGCAACTATCACCCGCTCACCATGGCATCCTATGCTATAGACCATATATTCGGCGGGTCGCAGCCATTTGTGTACCACCTGTCGGGGGTGTTGCTGCATTTTATCAATTCCTGCCTGGTATACATATTCTTCAGCAAGCTGCAGCAGCAAAAGACCATAGCGCTGGCGGTAGCACTGCTTTTTGCCCTGCACCCCTCGCAGGCCGAAAGTGTAGCATGGGTGGCAGAGCGCAAAACAGTGCTGTGCGGCTTCTTCAGCCTGCTGGCCATGCTGCAGTACCAGGGCTATGTACGCAGGCCCACAGGCGGGCAAATGGTGCTGCTGCTGGTATTCTCGGCATTCGCCATGCTATCGAAGGGAACAGCGGTGGCGCTGCCGGTATCGTTCCTGGCCATAGACCTGTGGCTGGAACGCCCCCTCAATGACAAGGCCGTATGGACGGAAAAGATACCTGTCTTCCTTATGGCCATCATCACAGGCGTAGTGGCCATATATGCCCAGCAAAGCGGCCACTTCATGGAAGGGGGCAATGAATACGGCATAGCAGAGCAACTGGTATATGGCGGCTATGCCTATGTGCAGTACATAGTGCGCTTCTTCCTGCCTTTAGACCTATCTGCCATGTACCCCTACCCTGAGCAGATGGGCATCTTACATATTGCCTTTGCGGTAGCTGCGGCAGGTATGGTCACTTTATTCGTAATAGCGCTGCGCAGGCGCTGGCAGGTGCTGGCGGGCGGCATACTTTTCTTTACCGCCAATATAGCCATGGTGCTGCAATTCATACCCTTTGGCGAGGCCCTTATGGCGGACCGATATATGTATATGGCCTGCATAGGACTGGCCTACCCTGCCATGTACTACCTGGCCGCCTGGCTGTGGCAGCTACGAATGGGCAAACGGTATATGTACATAGGCGGCCCTGCGGCGGCTCTGCTGCTGGGGCTGTGCTTCATGCGGAATGATGTATGGCTGTCTGACATGAACCTGTACAATTCGCTGTTGGAACGTTTCCCCAACTCGGCAGTGGCACAGTACAGCGCAGGTGGCATGTACCTGAAAATAGGCGATATGGAACAGGCCGAGTACCACTTGGACAAAGCTGTGCGGCTGGCCCCCGGCAATGCAAAGGCATGGTACAACAAAGGGCTGCTGCACATGCGGCAGGGCCGCGCTATGGAGGCGCTGGAAGCGCTGGACCGCAGCATAGCCATAAACGACTACACCAAGGCACACTTCTCCCGCGCACTGCTGCACCTTTCTACCGGCAAGCCCGACCTGGCGCTGACCGATATAGACCATGTGCTGCGGGTGCAGCCCGGCAATGCACGCGCATGGTGCATAAAGGGAGACTGTATGGAACGGATGGGACGGCTGGAAGAAGCCCTGAACAACTATAACAAGGCCATAGAGCGCAACGCAGGCGAACCGCTGTTCTATGTACGGAGGGGCGCTACATATTGCAAGCTGGAAAGATATGCCCCTGCCATAACTGACCTTGATGCCGCACTCGATATGGACGCCTCCAATGGCGAGGCATACTACTGGCGGGCTATCGCCAAACAGCATATAGGCCAGGGGCCATGCAGCGATCTGCAGAACGCCATGCAGCGACGCTATGCACCCGCAAAGGACGCCCTGCAAAAGTTATGTAAATGATACCTGTGCTATAGGTGTCAGAGTGTACACTTCTCGTGTTTTTTGTAGCTGGCTATCACTGCCTCATACAGCTTTTCGTACTGGGGTATGATGTGCTGTTTCTCGAACTTGCGGGCATGTGCTATGGCAGCCTTTTTGAAGTGCAGCAACCGCTCGCTATCGCTGAGGATGTCCACTGCATTACGCGCCATATCATCTATATCGCCTACATCAGAGAGGTAGCCGGTCTTGCCCTGCACATTGATCTCGGGCAGGCCACCTGCATTGGTAGATATGACAGGCACACCACAAGCCATGGCCTCCAGCGCCGACAGGCCGAAGCTCTCTGTGGCAGATGGTAATACGAACAGGTCGGATATGCTAAGGATCTCGCTTATGTGCTCCTGCTTGCCCAGGAAGCGTACATCATTGTACAGCCCCATGTTGCGCGTCATCTCTTCCACGTTCTGCCTGTCGGGGCCGTCGCCTATCATCAGCAGTTTGGCAGGCAGTTGCTTTTTTACCTCGGCGAAAACCTTTACCACATCGGGCACACGCTTCACGGTACGGAAGTTGGATACATGCACCAGTATGCGCTCCCCATCGGGGGCCAGCATCTGCTTGAAGTGGTTCTTATCTGTCTGGTGAAAACGCTTTACGTCCACAAAGTTGGGAATGACATGTATGTCCTTTTCTATGGCAAAGGAGCGCAGTGTTTCCTCCTTCAGGTTGTCGGACACAGCGGTAATGGCATCCGATTCGTTGATGGAGAAAGTGACCACAGGTGCATAGGTGGCATCGCGGCCTACCAGTGTTATATCGGTACCATGCAGTGTGGTGATGAAGGGAATATCCTTGCCGGTCTTTTTCAGTATCTGCCGGGCGAAGTAGGCTGCCGAGGCATGTGGGATGGCATAGTGCAGGTGCAGCAGATCGAGCTGCTGATTGGTGATGACATGCACCATGGTACTGGCCAGCGCCGTCTCATAGGGCGGAAAATCGAACAGCGGATAGGTAGGCACCTTCACCTCGTGAAAATATATGTTGGGGTGAAAGCCCTGTGTGAGCCTTACCGGTTGCTCATAAGTGATGAAGTGTACCTCGTACCCTTTATCTGACAGGGCAAGACCCAACTCTGTGGCCAGCACACCACTGCCGCCGAATGTGGGGTAACATACTATTCCTATTTTCATCTATAGCGCCTTTTGTTCCTTGTATCGCCGGGCATGCCCGGAAAATATCCTGCAAATATCAGTACATATATTCAAGATGTGGCAATAGCGGTATCAGATCTAACGATAATGGAACACTATACCCAAAACAAACGAGGTGGCCCATGTACAGGCCACCTCGCTGATCAACTGTCATTATCACCCGGTCTATTTGCCCTGCGAGCCGGAACGCGTACCCGTAGAGGGGGCCTTTTGCCTGGCGCCGGTGCCGGCCGTAGGGAACCTCTGCAGGCCCATATCCTTGCCCTTGCCAAATGCTTCGGGGTTCTTGTACTTGCCCTTGTCGTGGCCTTTCTTATCGGCCTCTACCTGTAGCGGGTGTGCCAGGGCAAAGGCATCATGCCTGATGCCGGTCACCTGCCAGCTCACTTCTACATTAGGCTTGTCGGTCTTTATCACGAATTTGTTGTCGTGTATCTTCTGGCCTACTATGGCCTGTGCGAAGGTACCTATCACCGTCAGGTTGTAGCGGAAATCCTTGTTCAGCGCCTCGAAGTACGAGGGCAGCGTCACAGTGGCGGTACCGCTGGCATCGGTGGTGATGTTGCCGGTATAGAGGTTCATCATCTCGTTCGATTCTATACAGGCATGCGAAAGGTATTTGTTCTGCGGATCGAGCGGGTGATCTATCTTGAACAGCTTCAGCGCAGCGTCCATGATACCTGTACACCACATATCGCCATCGAAATAGCCTGCATAGTCTTCAAAAAGGCCCGAACCGTCGGTTCTGCCGTATACACCATAGTTATAGTCGGGAGAGCCTACTATGTTGCCATTACCCACACCGAAGATACCAGCAGCATACTCAGAGCTGGACTCTGTGAAACCATGTATGGCTATGTTCTCCGAACCCAGTGCGAAACCCTGGTAAGAGGCGTAGCCACGCACACCTTCCCATCCACCCTCGCCCAGCAGGCCTATGCCCTGGTCTATAGTGGTAGATGGCTGCGACTTGCCGAACACACCTATACTGGTAGTGCCCGTACCTGTGCCTATGTGCGTACCTGCCAGCACACCATTAGGTGCATCTACCGTAGTAGTGAACAGGCCCGCACGCGCATCGGCCGTGGTAGCTACTTCCATGGTAGAGGTAGGCGATGTGGTACCCAGGCCTATCCTGCCGGCAGACTGGTAGAGGCCGGAGTTATTGAGGTCGGTAGCAGTATTGAATTTGGAGAGATAGCCGCTGGAGCCCGATCCGGTAAGGCCGCTCACGCTGGCCAGTGTGGCAGGCGCCCACTGCGTGCCTGTCCACTGCAGTACCTGGCCGGTGCCGGGCGCTGTACCGCTCACATCGCGGTTCTGTATCTTTACTACCGTATTGGTGCCTATAGCGCCGGTAACATCCCCTGCCAGTGTACCGCCTGCGGCCACTGTGGCAGGGCCCCATGTGGTACCTGTCCACTGTAATACCTGTCCGGTAGTAGCGCCTTGCTGGGCTATCCTTAGCGGGGTGGCAGAGGTACCATTGCCTGCAAGTGTGGCATCGGTAACGGCTACCTGTGTGCCCCAGTTATCGGCACCACCTGCAGGACCGGCGGGACCCGTAGGACCTGCAGGTCCAGTTGGACCGGCGGGACCAGTGGCACCAGCCGGGCCTGTAGCGCCTGTAGCACCCGTGGGACCGGCCGGGCCTGCAGGACCAGTAGCGCCAGCCGGGCCCGCAGGACCGGCTGGGCCTGTGAGACCGGGACCATTGAGCGCATTCAGCGCAAAGGGCACGCTGAGCAGCTGGTTGGCGCCCAGGTTGGTATAAGATGTACCACCGGCGGGGTCTATCTCTACCTGCATATATTTATCGCCAGTACCCCATGGTATGGACGAGAACACACCACTAAGTACAGTACCCCCACCTACGGCCACATTGTACAGGCCATAGGCATTGGTGGTAACGGTCTGCCGTTCCTGGTACACCACGGTACCGGTGGCAGAGGCATTGCGGATGGTGAGTCGAAGCGCTATATTGGCAGTGGCCAGTGGCGCGCCCGTAGCATTGCGGGCCACACCCTGGTAGTTGAATTTCTGTGCCGGCTGTGCCCATGCGGACATACATGCCAGCAAAAAGGCTGCGGAGAATAGGAGGCGTTTCATATCGCGTATAGTTTAAAAGGGTGGATGATAGTTAGTTGAGTTTCTGTACCTTGAATGTATTGGTGGCTTCGGGGCCGTCCTGCGGCCTCAGGAACACCTGCAACATATAGTTGGCATTGGCCAGTTTGCTGATGTCGAACTGCTTTGTCACTGTTCCGGGCTGCACGGTAGAGCTGTTCTCCAGTATCACACGCCCGGCCACATCCATAAGGCGGTAAGTGAACGTCCCCTCCTGCTGCGTATTGAACTGTATGTTGACCGCAGAGCTGGCCGGGTTGGGGAATACATTGATGCCGGACAGTACAGGGCTCATAGGCACATCGGAGGTAGAGGACATGGGCTGCAGCACACCTTGTGTAACTATGACAGATGGCGCAGAAAAGGTACTTACCATTATCTCGCCTACCGACCACTCGTAGGTATTGCCCGCTATGGTGCCCGAGCCGCCCATATTATTGATGATGCTGGGGGTGATGCTTTGCCCGCGCACCATGGGCGCGCCTGCCAACGTAGCCAGCATGCATGACAGGATAAGTTTTGGTTTCATAAGCTTATTAGGTTTTTTATGTAAGGAAAACACCGGTAATACGGTGTATATAAAATTAAGTGAAAATAAACGAATAAAGAAAATTTTTCTTTTTTATAACTGCCTGCTAAGATCGGACGGCCCGAATATTTATCTGGGCCTTGTCATCCCGGAAAGATCGGAGAGGAGAAAATGGATCTAGCTTTCTATGCCGCCGCGCTCGCGTATGTTGTCTGCAGCAGGAAGGCCGGGCCTCAGCAGGCGCAGCATCTGCAATACCACCGATAGCAGTATGAGGCTCATGCCTATGATAAAACCCATGTTCAGCGTATGGGAGCCATCGAGGAAAATGATCTCGCGGTTCTCGTTGTAGAAGATGAATGCAAGCAATATACCGTAGACCGGCTCCAGGTTCACAGATAGTGTGGCCGTGAAGGAAGAGAGTTTTTTCAGCGCGTTCAGCGCCAGCGACTGCGCCCATACCGTGCAGCACAGGCTCAGCACCACCAGCCATATCCAGTCGTTGACGTACCAGAGTGTGGAAGATACCTGTGGCAGGTATACCGTGTCGGGCTGATACCAGAACAGCAGCGGCAGCAGCAGGGTGATGAAGCCCCAGCCGGTAGACATTTCGTAGAACACCATGGTACGCGCCGGGTACTTACTGGCTATCTGCTTATTGAGTATGGTGAAGACAGAACTGAGCAATGCCGCTATAACGCCCGCCAGTATGCCCCAGCCGTAGAACTGCTGGAAACGGTATATGAGGTATACACCTATTATGGCCAGCGAGCCCAGCAGCAGCTCCTTCATGTCGTGTTTGCCCTTGTTCATTATAGGATCGAACAGGGGTGTGAAGATACTGGCTGTGGACAGGCATACCAGCGCTATAGATACATTGGCCAGCTTGATGGAGGCATAGAAGGCCACCCAGTGCAGCCCCATAAGTATGCCTACCAGCGCCAGCCGGCGCATATCGCGCCGCTCTATGGGTACCCACTGCCTGCGGAACGTGAGGATAGCGGCCATGAACAGCCCTGTGAGCAGCATGCGGTACCATACCAGCATGGGCGCCTCCAGCGATATGGCACGTCCCAATATCCCTGTAAAGCCCCAAAGCAGTACGGCAAGATGCATTTGCACCAGCGCTTTCTTCATAAGTAAGTGTGCAAATGTAAGCGAACTACCGCTTTATAAAAGAAGATACTATCAATGACGGGTGAGCGGCAGGGAAACGAAGAAAGTACTACCCTTGCCCGGCGTGCTCTCGAACCATATATCGCCGCGCTGGTAGTCCATGAATTCCTTGCACATCAGCAGGCCCAGGCCTATACCCTTCTCCCTGTTGGTGCCATAGGTAGAGCGGGTCTTGAGGGTGAAGAGGTCGGCCTGCTGCTCGGCAGATATACCTATACCTGTATCCTGCACCGACAGGAAGGCCCTGTCGGTAGTAGTGGTCACTCTTATTGCTACCTCGCCGCCCTCGTTGGTGAATTTTATGGCATTGTTCACCAGGTTGCGCAGCACTATGTGCAGCATGTCCTTATCGCACACCACCTCCAGGTCGGGGTGTATGGAGTAGGTGAGCTTTATACCCTTCCGGGCCGCTATGGAACGTTTATTGCCTGCCACCTCTTCTACGAACGCTTTCAGGTTCTGCGGCACAAGGTGCACTGTCACGCCGTGCATCTGTGTCTTGGCCCACGACATCAGGTTCATCAGCAGGTCGGTGGTATATTTCGTCTGCACCAGCAGCTCTTCCTGTATCTTGTTTTTTTCGTCCTCGTCCAGCACATTGTTCGACATCAGCTCCAGGTATCCGCGAATGGAATCGAGCGGCGACCTAAGGTCGTGCGATATGATGGAGAACAGCTTGTTCTTCTCCTGGTTCACGGTCTCCAGCTCTGTGTTCTGTGCCGATATCTGCTCGTTCTGCTTTATGATGGCCAGGGACCGCTCGTCGGCAAGGCGGGCCTTGCGGTAGTAATAGCCGCGCAGGTAATTGGTGATGGCGAACAGGAAACTGACGGCAATGGCATATGTGACCGCGAGATCGAGGTAGCGTGCGGCCCTGTCGGGATAAGTGCCGGGTATCAGCGATGGATAGTTATACTCTATCACCAGCAATGTGGCCACTATCACAGTATGCAGGGTTATCCATACGAAGTGATGCTTGTGGTTGCCAAGTGTGATAAGGAATATGAGGGTAACGAAGAACAGGTATATGGTAGGCCCCGATGAGCCATCGTTCATGAAAAAATTGAGCGAAAGGACGGCATAGCTGAAGATAGCGAACATAGTGACCCCTATCTTGTATATCTTCCTGTAGCGCGACAGATAATAGACCAGGCCCAGCGGCAGCATCAGCAGCAGCATTACCGTTGTCATTATTGTCTGGGAGATGTAAATGTCTATGCTGATGCAGATAAGCAGCAGGAAGAATGTAACGACACAAACGAAATTGAACGCCCTATTCTCCATAGAGAATTCTTCAGGGTCGCCCGTCAGCCTATTCCAAAATGTAGATCTACCTTCTCGAAGACGGTCGGTCATCGGATATCATCCTTTGCAGGTCACTAAAGTACTGCTATGCAGTAGTAAGCCAAGTCGTATGGTCGTTCGTACACAAAAATACTCGATTTGTCTACATTTGTCAAACGCCTTAACACAAATTAACTTATTGCATGATGCGGTCAGCAGCCATATGATAATGACATGACATGCTATTTGTACAGCTCTATCGTCAGATCATCTACATATATCTCCGTTAGGTCGGTGCTCCAGGCAAAGAGCTTTATCATGTCGTGCTCATTTAGGCCTTCGGGTATACGCACAAAATAATGCACCCTACCCCATGTACGGATGTTGGAAGAGAACAATGTGCGGCCCGCCATAGGCGATGCAATGCTCGTATCGAAGATCTTGTTCTCTATCTTGGCGCCCTTCCATAGCTTACCATCCACGCTCAGCACCAGCAAATGCCTGAAATAGTAATGGCTTTCGGGGCACATGAAGCGGCCACTGCATTTTATCCACTTTGCTCCTGCGAATCTCTGCTTATCGTAAGGCACAGAGAGGTTGATGCGCTGGTGCTCCTCGCCATTCAGCAGGTGGTATACATACTTATGACCCGTAATTGGATCTACCACTGTGTGATCGGCTATGGTAGAGTCGTTATACTCTTCGCGGGCAAAGGTCCCTATCCTTACCAGCTTGCTGGTATCTGGCTGAAACTCGTCTATATCGTTCACTACAAGGTCGTCATAGGTAAGCTGTGTCTTGAAGAGCATCTGGTAATTGAATTTCCAGTTCGATTCCTCGCTCCATAGCAGACCCTTCATCTGCTGGTAGCTGTAGTTGATGTTGAGCGCTATGCAGAACAGTACACCTATCATGGTGGCCGCCTTTATGGCCCGCGGCCTGCGCCACAGCCACAGCAGAAATGCCGTGAGCGGCACCGACAACAAAGGGTACATATGCAGCATGGGCCGCGAACCCAGGCCATTTATATACCTGTAGCAGTACCAGCTATATATGATGTATATGTAGGCTGGCAGCAACAGCCATACAGCCAATGCCCATTGTTTTATGGGGCGCAGGCACAGCATACCCAGCAGGGCCAGCGCCATAAGCGGCGTATAAGGCAGCCATCCGTTAGCGAAATGAAAGAGGCCTTCCTTTATCCATGGTGTATCCCAGAAAAAGGTCTGTGAACCATAACTGTAATAAAAAAAATGTCCTGTCTTTATCTTCCAGTACAGTAGCTGTGGCAGCACAGGCAGTATCGCTGCAGCGGCTGTTAGACATATGTTCAGCAGGTTCTGCCGAATGAAAGCTATCTTTTTTCGCAGTGAGGGGCCACTGTATACATCGTATAGCAGGGGTATGATGGCACATATGATATCGGTGGGCCTGATGATGGCTATAAGCCCTATCACCAGCCCCATGGCTATGAATGTACCCCGGCGCGGCCTATCATGCACCGCTACGGTAAGGTACATGAGCAGGGCATAGAGGAAGAAAAGCGGCACATGCGACATACCCGTCTGGAATATGGCGAACCAGAAGAGATTGGTGCCCAGTAGCAGCAACAAAGTAGTGTACAGGGCGGGTGTCTCGTCGAAGAAACGCCGCAGCACCCGGTATACGAGCATCAGACCCAGCAGGGCATATACCAGTGAGCTGATCTTGATGGCCAGCTCGTAGCTGTCGCTATAGCCATTGGCCAGCGACCCTCGTACCAGCTCATATGCATGTGCCAGCAGGAAGAAGGGCGCCTCCATCAGTGCTACGCCATAGGTATACTGGTTCACATGTTTGTCATCGGGGGCGCTTTCGGGCGTAGGATCATAGTTCAGCACCATATCGCTGAGGCCGCGGTCGCGCGGCAGCGGCCTGTAAGTTATCAGGTCGTCATAGATGAATGTGGCGGTGAGGTAACGATAATACCCTGCGGCATCGCCATAGAAGGTGGTCTTGTGAGTAAGGTATCTGAAAACGAAGAGAGAGGTGAACAATATGCACACCAGCAGCGCTATCTTATTTGACCGTTTCAGGGGCATAGGCAGGCGCATTGAGCGAGTGAGGGCCATTAGCTGGTCTCCTCATCGCCATCCTCCGCCTTCGGCGGAACTATGGTCAGTTTCACACGGGTGATGCGCATCTTCTCTACGGCCATCACTGTAAAATCGTATTGCTGGTAAGAGATGACCTCGTTCACAGACACGAACTTGCCGGCTATCTCCAGCACCAGCCCTGCCAGCGAATCACTCTCGCCCCTGGCCTTGTCAAATTCATCCGACGGCAGGCCTATCACCCTACATACATCGTTTATGAGGGTCTTGCCTTCGAATATGAAATTCCTGTCGTCGATCTTTTTATAATGCAGGTCGTCCTCGTCAAATTCGTCCTTTATGTCGCCTATTATCTCCTCCATTATATCCTCAAGGGTGATGATGCCCGATGTACCACCGAACTCATCTACCACTATTGCGAAATGCTGCCTTTTTTGCTGGAACTCTTTCAGCAGGTCCTCTATCAGCTTGCTTTCGTGTACAAAGAAGGCAGGGCGCATAAGGGTATGCCAGTCCAGCTCGTCATTGTCTATGTGCGGCAGCAGGTCTTTGGTATGTATCATACCTGCTATGGTGTCCAGGTTGTCTTTGTATACCGGCAGGCGCGAATAGCCTACCTCTATACAGTACTTGCGCACTTCAGGAAAGGACATGTCGTGGTCAAGGCCACTTACATCCAGCCGGGTGCGCATGGCCTGTCTCGCAGTGATGTTGCCGAACTTCAGAATGCCTTTGAATATGTTCACCTCCTCGCGCGTGGCAGTATGGCCTACGGTGAGCTCTATGGCATGCTCGAAATCCTCGCTTGATATGTTAGAGGCCTTAGTACCTATCTTGCCCTCTATGAAGCGGGTAGATGATACCAGTATCCTGCTTACCGGGCCGAACAGCCATGTAAGCCCCTGCAGGAAGGGCGCCGAGAAGAGCGCCATGCGCAGGTTGTTCTGCGTGGCATATACCTTGGGCAGCACCTCGCCAAAGAGCACCAGCAAAAAGGTGACACTTACCACCTGTATAAGGAAGGTAACGATACCCTCGGGATGGGCTTCAGGGAACATGGAATGGATCATGGAGTTCACCAGCATATCCGTAGTGATGACTATGGCTATGTTGATGAAGTTGTTGGCCACAAGTATGGTGGCCAGCAGTTTCTTGGGCTGCTCCAGCAGTTGCGAGGCCGTGCGTGCGCTGGCCTTCTCCTTGGTCTTAAGGAAATTGATGTCCTTTGCCGAAAGCGAGAAGTATGCGGTCTCTGCGCCTGCGGTAAGGGCCGTCATCATAAGCAATACCAGTACAACGAATATAAGGATGGTAGTGCCTGATGGCGACAATGAGGTCCCAGATATTTCGAGAAGAAACGGTATAAGGTTCGTGTCGCCTTCGCTGCTTTCCAAGTGTGAGAATGTTTGGTAACCCTCCAAAATTAAAAAAAGGAACGAAACCAATGAAAGTTTCTTTCCTTTTAATGCCTGAACATATCAGTTATTTAAAATGGCAGGTCGTCTTTGGTAATGGTAGGCGCCTGTGTTGTACCATCGTAGGTGATATCGGGGAAAGTATTATTGGTCTCGGTAGCTTGGTGGTCGCCGTTCATGTGCTCGTTCTGCTCCTTGCGCTTATCCAGCATCACCAGGTTGTCGCCTATTATCTCTGTGCTGAAGCGTTTGTTCTTATCCTTGTCCTCCCAGGTGCGGGTGCGTATGCGGCCTTCAAGGTATATAAGACTTCCTTTATGCAAGTATCGCTGCGCCAGGTCGGCCAGGCCGCGCCATAGTACTATCGTATGCCACTCTGTCTGCGATACAAGATTACCGTTCTTATCCTTATATGTTTCGGTGGTGGCCAGCGGGAATTTTGCTACCGCTATATTGCCTTCCAGAAGCTGAAGATCCGGATCACGGCCCAGATTTCCTATCAATACGACCCTGTTTACGCCTCTCATAAATGGTGATATTTAGCTAATGTGAGATCCGATCTATACGCGATCGATACTAAAAGTATAAATTATTTCTTAAAAAAGAAACAAGGATCTTAGGAAAGGCTAACTTTTTTAATTCGCTAATGCTCAGCCACATACCGGCCGTTCCATTTGGCATAGGCATATCTGTAAGGTGCATGATATAGAACCTGCAATGTATTAGCTGGTGGGTAAGACGCTGCTTTGCCATGCCTGCATCGGTCAGTTCGTGCGGCCTTATGCTTTTGTTATCGAAAAGTACATCTTGCCGAAGTACCGATACATCCACAGCCTTTTCTGTCTCTGCCAGGTAGGGCTGGTGCAGGCTTTCCCATATGTCGCCTGCCCCCCGTTTCTCGATCCATACCTTACCATCATGCAGCAGGAAGATATAATTGAAAAAGCGCTCCTTTACCACTATTTTCTTGCTGCGTACGGGCAGCAGGGCAGTCATATCTTTTGCCGCTGCAAAGCATTTGCTATGCAAGGGGCAATCTGCGCAGCGGGGTGCGGCCGGGGTGCATATGGTAGCGCCGAGGTCCATGATGGCCTGGTTGTGGGCCGCACTATCGGTCTCATCCAGCAACAATTGCGCGGCAGTGGCGAACTGGTGCTTGCCCGCAGTGGTATCGAACGGCGTATCTATACCCAGGAAGCGCGACAGCACACGGTATACATTGCCATCTACCACGGCATGCGGCAGCCCATATGCGAAAGACGATATGGCTGCGGCCGTATAGGGCCCCACACCCTTCAGCGCCAGGATGCCCTCATGTGTGCGTGGAAAATGCCCGCCCAGCTCTGTGGCTATATAGCGGGCCGTGGCCAGCATATTCTTGCAGCGGTTGTAGTATCCCAGGCCCTGCCACAGCCGAAAGACATCCTCATCGGCAGCGGCGGCCAGGGCCTGTACCGTGGGGTATGTACCGGTAAAGCTCTCGTAATATGGCAAGCCCTGCAGGGCGCGTGTCTGCTGTAGTATTATCTCTGACAGCCATATGCGATAAGGGTCTTTTTCGCCCTTCCAGGGTAGCTGGCGGCTGTTGTGGCCGGTATGCCAGCTGTGCAGCCGTGTACGGAAGAATTTGATGATGCCGGGAGCAATGGTCATAGGTCTATATGTGTGTTCTGTACCAGGTCTTGCAGATAGTGCGTTGCCAGCCTCATGCGGCTCCCATACCAGCTGAACATCTCCCCATCTACCAGCATCACCCGGGCATGGGGCAGCGCAGCCTGTATCTCTGCTATGTGTTTTTCTTTGAAAGGGTATGGCTCTGATGACAATAGCACAAGCTGCACATCTTTTTCCAAAAGTTCTGCAGGCGCTACGGTCGGGTATCGCCTTAGGCCGGCGGTCACGTTCACCCAGCCCATGCGGCCTATCATATCGCTGATGAAGGTATCGCCACCGGCGCACATCCATGGGTCGCGCCATATGTAGTAGGCCACACGCAGTGGCCGGCTTGCAGCATGTAACTGCAAGAAACCTTGCTCTATATCGTTCATTATGGTAGTGGCCTCGGCATCGCGCCCGGCCAGCTCACCTACCCTTCTTATCATCTCCATGCCCTCGCTTACGGTCTGTATGTTGCTTACCCATACAGGGTATTCTTTCGCCAGTTGTTCTACCTGTTCCTGTGTGTTCTCTTCCTTATTGGCAATGATGAGGTCGGGCTGCAGGGCGCGTACTATATCGTAGTGAACGGTCTTGGTACCTCCCACCCTTTTCTTCGTTCGGAACCATTGCTGCGGATGCACGCAGAATTTGGTGATGCCCACCACCTCGGCCCCCAGCCCCAGGTCGTACAGCAGCTCGGTCTGCGAGGGTACCAGCGATACTATCCTTTGCGGATATCCATCCACCACTACCGTATTCCCCATCATATCCGTAAAGGTCTTTTTCATCGGGTACAACAGGCTTTTTTAAAGGTCGCCTTTTACGGGGCGCATCACTATGGTTTCTGCCACCGCCTGCGGCGACAGCCTGCTTGCGGCCCATATCATCTCGGCTATATCGCCAGCCTCCATTATGCGTTCGGGCGCGGTATCGCTCCCCTCCCACGATGGCGACCATGTAGAGCCCGGGCATATGGCGGTTACCTTTATGCCATGCGATCTCAGCTCTTCGCGCAGGTTGTCGGTAAGACCCAGCAATGCATACTTCGATATGCTGTACGCCCCAATACCTGCATAGGCCTTCAAGCTGGCTATAGAACACATGTTGAAGATATGGCCACTGCCCTGCTGCTTCATTTGCGGCAATAGCTTGCGCGAGAGGCGGTAGGCGGCATACAGGTTCACCTGCAGCATCTTGTCCAGCATATCTTCGGGCTCTTCGGCCAGCAGGCCGGTAGCAAAGGTACCGGCATTGTTCACCAGTATATCTATTTGCGGGAACGAGCCCAACACTAAAGCTGCCAGCTCCTCCACACCCTTCTCAGTGCCCAGGTCGGCATTCGTCCAAATGATATCGGCATCGGTATAGGTATTGCGCCATTCTTCTACCACGGTACGCAACTTGTTGCGGTCCCTGGCACATACGGCTATGGGACACCCCTGCGCCAGCAATTTCTCAGCTATGGCCTTGCCTATTCCCTGCGATGCGCCTGTTATCACTGCATATTGCATGTGCTGCTGTTCGTTCGTTTTAGAATGCTGAAAATTACGAACGGGTACCCAAATGTCAATAAAAATGCCCCGTGTACCGGGGCATTTTTATTATCGTCATTCTTTATCGTTCTACCTGCGGCCACCGCGACCACCCTGCTGTGGCTGGTCTTGCCGGGGCTGCTGTGGTTGCTGAGGCTGTTGCGGCTGCTGGAACCTGCCGGAACGGTCGCTGTTCTGCGGTTGCTGCGGCTGGCGGGCAGGCTGCTGTGGTGGTTGTGGCTGACGCGCCGGTTGCTGCGGCGGTGCATCCTGCCTGCGGTCCATACGGCTGTCGTAGCGGCTGGGCTGCATCTGCCTGTTATTATCGGGCTGCCTGCTGGGCTGCTGTGGTTGCTGGTCGGGCTGCCTGTTGAACCTTCCCGGCTGGGGCCTGTCGTTACCACGGTCATCAGACCTGGTGGGCTGCGATGGCTGTGTGCGAGGATCGGGCTGCCTGTTGTTGCGATCATCATTCCTGCCTGGTTGCTGCCTGTCGCTGCCACGGTCATCGAACCTGTTGGGCTGTGATGGCTGTGTACGGGGATCGGGTTGCCTGCTGTTGCGGTCATCGTTCCTGCCGGGCTGCTGCCTGTTGTCCGGGCGGTCGTCATAGCGGCTGCTACGGTCGTTGCCCCTGTTTTGCTGCTGTATACCGCCACGGCCTTCCTGCTGTTGTATACGCTGTGCTTCCTGCCTGAAGGCCGGCTGCCTGCCACTGCCCATCTGCTGTACTGCCTGTCCCCTGCCTACCGGCTGTGGGGCCTGCATCACCCGCTGTGGGCGAGCATCGTTCACTGTGGCCCTGTTCACCGTAGGGCGATACATGCTCACTGTGTTCCTGCCTACACTTGGGGCGCCGGGCCTGTTCAACTGCGATACGCGGTATACCTGTACGGGCCTTCTTGTCACGTTCTGTATCACCTCGGCACGGGGGCCATAGTTATAGCGCACACGGGTGCTGTTATCTATATAATAGTTGTTGATGATAGTGGTCTGGCGGATGTAGGTAGTGTTGTACGAAGGGCCGTTCCAGTACCTGATACAGTTGGGCTGGTACATATACTGCGGACCTACGAATACCCACCAGCTATCGGGGGCATAGTAGTTAACGCCTACACTGACACCGGGGCCAAGAGGCGCCCAACCGGCATAGCCGCCACCGAAACGCCAGCTTACCCATGCAGGGGCCCATTCATAGCCGGGTACCCATATCCAGCCGTAGTAGGGGTTGTACGTCCAGCGGCCGTAATGGTACACGGCCCAGCCCCAGGGGTCGTCAGATACCCAGGTGTTACCATATTCGGTCATTACCCAGTGGCCGCGGCTACCATAGGGGCGGAAATCGCCGTCCTCGTTAGGTACCCATACGTTACCATACTCGGGATCGTATACCCACTGCCCGTAAGGGGCCAGGTTGTCGTAGAACATCTGGTAAGATACCATTACGTCCTGCGCTTTTGCCTTCTGCGAAGTGCCGGTCACAAGCATTATACCTGCTATCAATATCATGACCAATGACCGGGTGATGTGCTTTCTCATTTTTGTTGTTTTACCGGCCGGTACATCCGGCCATGTTAGTTCTTATTCAATATACATTCCAAAGATCGCCAAAACAATGTTAATCCA
The DNA here is from genome assembly GCF_039540515.1 of Nemorincola caseinilytica. NCBI lineage: Bacteria > Pseudomonadati > Bacteroidota > Chitinophagia > Chitinophagales > Chitinophagaceae > Nemorincola > Nemorincola caseinilytica. The sequence continues at coordinate 176,590 of NZ_BAABFA010000001.1, forward strand.
TTAGCGTATCGCCTATACTGATCCAATGACCACAGGAACGGCTACACGATGGCGATATTCAGGATATAGAGAAATGACCCGCCGGAGGATAGGATGAGGGTCGATAAGGCATGGGGTAAAGAACGATCCCCGGTACAAAAATACCGGGGATCTGTAAGAATATCATGCTTTTTCTATGAAGAACATGAAAATATCGATACTGGCAGCTTATGCAGTAACAGAAAGCGCCTCTGCCATGGTCTTGCCTATGTTGGCAGGGCTGTCCACTACATGTATGCCACACTCGCGCATTATCTTCATTTTGGCGGCAGCAGTATCATCGGCACCACCTATTATAGCGCCCGCATGGCCCATACGGCGGCCTGCAGGGGCCGTCTGGCCGGCTATGAAACCTACCACAGGCTTGCGCATGTTGTTCTTCAGCCACTGTGCGGCCTCGGCCTCCATGTTGCCACCTATCTCGCCTATCATTATTATACCGTCGGTCTCGGGGTCGTTCATCAGCAGTTCCACAGCCTCGCGGGTGGTAGTGCCTATGATGGGGTCGCCACCTATACCTATAGCGGTAGATATGCCCATACCTGCCTTCACGGTCTGGTCGGCAGCCTCATATGTAAGCGTACCCGATTTGGACACGATACCTATGCGGCCCGACTTGAACACGAAACCGGGCATGATGCCTACCTTAGCCTCGCCCGCAGTGATAACGCCGGGGCAGTTAGGGCCTATGAGCCTGCATTCGCGGCCTTTTATGTATTCGCGGGCCTTTACCATGTCCTGTACAGGTATACCTTCTGTAATGCAGATGATCACCTTGATGCCTGCGTCAGCAGCTTCCATTATAGCATCGGCAGCAAAGGCCGGTGGTACGAAGATGATGGAAACATTGGCGCCTGCCTTGTCTACCGCATCTTTTACGGTATTGAACACAGGCCTGTCCAGGTGCATGCTGCCGCCCTTACCGGGGGTAACACCGCCTACTACGTTGGTTCCGTATTCTATCATCTGGCCGGCATGGAAAGTACCTTCCGTACCTGTGAAGCCCTGTACTATGACCTTTGAGTCCTTGTTTACTAAAACTGCCATTAGGTTGTTTTTAAGAAGTCGCAAATTTAAGCGAAAATATGGTTTATTGTATATCGGCAAAAAAAGTTACATATCGCGGGTCTTTGTATTGAAGATCAGTGCCCGATCGCATATGGGCAGGTAATAATTATTTAAAGAGTATAATATCGCGTTCAAGGTAGTAACTTTGCACTCCCCTTTGCGTTACGTTGATGCGAATCACTATGAGATCACTGCACACACCACTTACATATGAGAACCATTTTTACGCGGACCTTCTTTGCATGTCTGCTATTTTTTGCGCTTTTAAGCGATACGAACACATCTGAAGCACAATGCCTTTCATGGGGTACAGAGGGCATACAGGGCATGTCATCGGGCGGGGCGCTCTACACATCGGTGGCCACCGATGCCGCCGGCACACCATATATAGTATATATGGACGAGGACCAGGGCTATAAGGCAACGGTAAAGAAATTTTCGGGAGGTACATGGGTCACGGTAGGTATAGCAGGTTTCTCTGCAGGCCGTGCCGAACATACGTCCATAGCCATCAGCAGCGCGGGCATACCCTATGTGGCCTACATGGACCAGAACGTGAGCTATAAGGCCACGGTAATGAGGTTCGACGGATCGGCATGGGTGAACGTAGGTACACCCGGCCTCTCTGCCGGACAGGCAGAGTATACCTGTATAGCCATAGATGCATCGGGTACACCATATGTGGTCTATTCCGACTGGGGCAATGCCAAAAAAGCCACGGTGATGCGCTTCAGCGGATCGGCATGGGTGAATGTGGGTGCCACAGGTTTCTCGGCCGGGCAGGCCTCCTATACCAAGCTGGTAATGAACAGCACCGGCATGCCCTATGTGGTATATAAGGATGCAGGCAATAGTGGCAAGGCCACGGTGATGCGCTATACCGGCACACTATGGAGCACCGTGGGCACGGCCGGCTTTTCGGCAGGACAGGCAGAGTATACGGCCCTTGCCTTTGCCAACGACACACCCTTTGTGGCTTATTCCGACTGGTCGATGAGCCGTATGGTAACGGCCATGAAATACAATGGTACTACATGGGTGGCAGCAGGTACACCCGGCCTGTCGCCCGACCGTGCCGACAATATAGCCATGGCCACAGATACGGCAGGCAAGCCCCACATATTGTATGCCGACTGGTACAATGGCGATGAGGCCACCGTACTGAGATACAATGGCAGTAGCTGGGCTACGGTAGGCGCCGCTATATTCTCTACAGGCGCTACATCGGGCAATGCCATAGCCATATCGCGGGGCAACACCATATATGTAGGCTATACCGATGGCGATGTGGGCGGCAAGGCCACGGTAATAAAGTATGACGAAGTGATGAACCCCATCACCGGCTCGCTCAATGTATGTTCCGGCTATACATCTGCCCTTGGCAATGCCGATGGCGGCGGCACCTGGAGCAGCAGCAATACAGGCATAGCCATGGTAGGCGCTGCCAGCGGTGTGGTAACGGGCGTAAGCAGCGGCACGGCCATTATTTCCTACACCACCACAGGCGGCTGTGGCGCGCTCACCACTACTGTAGTGGTAACGGTGAGCGCAGCAGGCACGCCCATCACAGGTACGCTCATAGCCTGTACAGGCTATACCACTACCCTCTCTAACGCCACGGCAGGCGGCACCTGGAGCAGCAGCAGTGCTACCATAGGCACCATAGGGTCGTCATCGGGTATAGTTACGGGCATCACACCCGGCACCACTACCATTAGCTACATAGCCCCGGGCGGCTGCAACTTTGCGGCAGTGGTCACGGTCTCTACCACACCGGCCTTCATTACCGGTCCGTTGTCGGTATGTGCGGGTACTACTTCTACCCTGTCCTGTGTGACACCGGGCGGCACCTGGAGCAGCAGCAATACCGCCATAGGCACCATAGGCTCATCATCGGGCACGGTGATGGTGGGTACGGTAGGTACCACCTCCATTTCTTACACCATGCCGGGTGGCTGTGCCCGTAACGTGGTAATGACAGTAAATACCAATCCCCCGGCCATAACCGGGGTGATGCAGGCCTGTGTGTCGAGCAATACCACATTGAGCGACCCCATGACCGGCGGCATATGGAGCAGCAGCAATACAGCCATAGCCACCGTCATATCGTCTACCGGCATGGTGGTGGGTGTAACGCCCGGCACCGTCACTATATCGTATTATGCCATAGGCTGCTATGCCACTGCCGTGGTCACCATCAATGCCATACCCTCGCCCATATCGGGGCCGTCGGCGGTATGTGCAGGTAGCACAGGTATACTCTCCAGTATCCCATCCGGCGGCAGCTGGAGCAGCAGCAACACCTCACTGGCCACCATAGATGCCTCTGGCGTAATAACCGGCATAGCTGTGGGGAATCCCATCATTACCTATGGTTTCCCTACGGGCTGTTTCAGGACATTGCTCTATAATGTGAGTGCGGCGCCCGCTCCCATAGCAGGCCTCACTACGGTGTGCGAGGGAGCATCGGTACCCCTCAGCAGCGCTCCCGCCGGTGGCACATGGGTCAGCAGCACCAGCAATGCCAGCATAGGCACCTCATCGGGCGTGGTCACAGGTGTTACCGTAGGTACATCCACCATTACCTATTCGGTAGGTGCAGGCTGCCGTACCACCACTACCATTACAGTTGCGCCATCGCCGGGTGTCATCACCGGGCCGGGTGTAGCATGCGTGGGGTCTACCATTGCACTTGCCAGCTCGGCAGGCGGCTCATGGACCAGCGCCAACCCCGGTATAGCCACAGTAGGCTCTGCCAGCGGCGTGGTAATGGGTGTAATGCCAGGTGCGGCCACTATTACCTATTCCATACCCTCGGGCTGCTATAGGGTGGCTATCGTTACCGTCATCGTCACACCGGCGGCGGCAGTGATATCAGGCCCTACAGCGGTATGTGCAGGTGATGCCATCACGCTCTCGGCCAGTATGACCGGCGGTATATGGAGCAGCGTTACCGGCCGGGCATCGGTGTCGGCCGGTACAGGTATGGTGGCGGGTATGGCAGGCGGACCGGATACTATCTTTTACAGTACGCTATCGGCTTGCGGGGTCATCACGGCCTCGTATCCCGTTACCGTGAATGCCATACCATCGCCGGGCACCATAATAGGCGAAACAGATGTATGCAGGGGCAATACCATTACCCTCTCGTCTACCATAGCGGGCGGCACCTGGCGCAGCGGTAATGTAGTAGTGGCCACCATTTCCCCGGCAGGGGTACTCACGGGTATAGTTGCAGGTACGGTCACGGTCATGTACAGGGTATCTAACCTGTGCGGGGCCGATACGGCCTTCTCTGTGATAGAGGTACACGAACACCCCGATGCAGGCGCCATAACCGGGCTGGATACCGTATGCCAGGGCGATACCATACGCCTGGCCAATACTGCCACAAGCGGCCTGTGGAGCAGCGCCGGGTCCGAGACCGCTACCATAGATGCGGACGGACTGGTGACAGGTGTACTGCCGGGCATAGTGACGATCCGCTATATAACAACTAACCTGTGCGGGGCCGATACTGCTACGAAAAAGGTATATGTACAGTTCGGTACTATATGTGGTACGGCTGTGGCACCCACAGCATCAGTGACACACATTAGCATATTTCCCAATCCCAGCAGTGGTGCATTGACCGTAGAGACCCCGGCACCGGGCACGCTGCTGGTATACACCATAGACGGGAAGGAAGTAAGCAGGCATACCATTCGCAGGCCTTCTACGTCCGTTACCCTGCCGGGCGACCTGACCGCAGGTCTTTATATGTGCCGTTTTGCCGGCGAGGATGGCAGCAGCACAGTGGTAAGGCTGGTATACCAGCCATGATGAATTGAGAAAAGACGTCCATATTATCTTGCGCAGAGGGCTTTTATCATTTCGCTTTTTGCGGCACGATCATTACTTTTGCGATCAATAAATATAAAAACAACATTTTCATGGCTACAACAGCAGATATGCGCAATGGGTTGATCATTAAACTTGATGGCAACCTTTATTCAGTAGTGGAATTCGGACAGAACAAAACGGCACGCGCTGCCGCAAAAGTGTGGGCGAAGCTGAAAGGCGTGGATAACAACCGTTCTATAGAGCATACCTGGAACTCGGGCGATAACATATTCCCTGTTCGCGTAGAGCGCCGCAACTACCAGTTCCTTTACAGGGACGAAGCAGGCTTCAACCTGATGGACAACAACACCTTCGAGCAGATAGTGATAGGTGAGAACATGATAGACCGCCCCGAACTGTTCAAAGACGGCCAGGAATGCTTCGTGATAGTGAACACAGAGACCGAGCAGCCTATGAGCGTAGAGCTGCCGCCCCATGTGAACCTGCGCATCACCTACTCAGAGCCCGGCGTAAAAGGCGATACCGCTACCCGCGCCCTGAAAGCTGCTACCGTAGAGACAGGCGCCACAGTGATGGTACCCCTCTTCGTAGATACCGACGAGCTGATAAAAATAGACACCAAGACCGGCAACTATGTTGAAAGGGTGAAAGAATAATATTTCGATGCGTTTTTGCGCAAAGAGATATTTTTCCACCATTCATACCCTCGCAGAACCATTATTTCATTACTTTCGACTTAAACTTACCCACTCATGGAGTATAAACAGATACAAGAACTGATAAAGACCATAAACAAGTCGAACATCAGTGAGCTCAGTATAGAAGAAGGCGATTTCAAGATCACCATCAAGCAAGATATGTCCGGCCAGCAGCCTGCATTCGTTATGGCGCCTGCCGTTGCAGCACCTGCACCTATGCCGGTTGCAGCACCTGCGCCTTCACCCGCTGCTGCCGCAGCGCCTGCACCTGCGGCCAAGCCTGCAGCACCTGCAGAGAACGCCAACCAGGTGACCATAAAGTCGCCTATGATAGGTACGTTCTACCGCAGCCCATCGCCCGACAAGCCCGTATTCGTGAACGTAGGCGACGAGGTGAAGAAAGGACAGAAACTGTGCATCATAGAGGCCATGAAGCTGTTCAACGACATAGAAAGCGATATGAACTGCCGTATCATAAAGGTACTGGCCGACGATTCTACCCCTGTAGAGTACGACCAGCCGCTTTTCCTTGTAGAACCTATTTAAATACCGCACTGTGCAGCCGCACAGACACAATAATAAAGTGGCCTTGAACAAAGGCCATTTTTAGTAATAAGGGTTATTTTATTTATATTACATAAAATATCAGATAACGTGTTCAAAAAGATATTGATAGCTAACCGCGGTGAGATAGCATTGCGCATCATTCGTACCTGTCGCGAAATGGGAATACGCACCGTAGCAGTATACTCTACCGCCGACAAGGAAAGCCTGCATGTGCGTTTTGCCGATGAGGCCGTATGTATAGGTAAGCCACAGAGTTCGGACTCTTACCTGAACATGCAGCACATAATGGCCGCTGCCGAGATAACCAATGCCGATGCCATACATCCCGGTTACGGCTTCCTGGCAGAGAATGCAGCATTTGCAGAGATATGTGCGCAGTACAAGATAAAGTTCATAGGCCCCACCCCTGCCATGATAAATGCCATGGGCGACAAGATAACCGCCAAAGAGACCATGATACGCGCAGGCGTGCCTGTGATACCGGGCTCTGACGGCCTGCTGCAGAGTGTGGAAGAGGCCAAGAAACTGGCAAAGGACATGGGTTATCCCGTGATCATAAAAGCTACCGCCGGCGGCGGTGGCAAGGGTATGCGCGTGATATGGGAAGAGAGCGAGCTGGACAATGCCTACACATCGGCCAAGATGGAGGCCAAAGCATCGTTCAAGAACGATGGCATATACATGGAGAAATTCGTGGAAGAACCACGCCATATAGAGATACAGGTGGCCGGCGACCAGTTCGGCACCGTTTGCCATCTCAGCGAGCGCGACTGCTCTATACAGCGCCGCCACCAGAAGCTGGTGGAAGAGTCGCCATCGCCCTTTATGACGCCCGAGCTGAGGCAGCGCATGGGCGAGGCGGCCATCAAGGCTGCGGCGGCCATCAACTACGAAAGCGTGGGTACCATAGAATTCCTGGTAGATAAGCACCGCAACTTCTACTTCATGGAAATGAACACCCGTATACAGGTAGAGCATGGTGTGACAGAGGAAGTGATAAGCTACGACCTGATAAAGGAACAGATAAAGATAGCAGCAGGCGTACCCATAAGCGGTAAGAACTACGAGCCTAAGATACACGCCATAGAGTGCCGTATAAATGCCGAGGACCCGTACAATGACTTCCGCCCATGCCCGGGCAAGATAACCGTACTGCATACGCCCGGCGGCCATGGTGTGCGTGTAGACTCGCATATATATGCCGGGTATACCATACCCCCCTACTACGATTCTATGATAGCCAAAGTGATAGCCGTGGCCCAGACGCGTGAGGAGGCAATAAACACTATGGAGCGTGCACTGAGCGAGTATGTGATAGAGGGCGTGAAAACGACCATACCCTTCCACCTGCAGCTGATGAAGAACGAAGATTTCCGCAAGGGCAACTTCACTACCAAATTCATAGAGACCTTCAAGCTGGTGTGATCTACCCGGCCGATATTTTAATTAAGTTATTTCTAACAGCAGACAAAGAGATAAGCGATACAATATCTCTACTTTCGCATCATGAACAAAACATTGCTGATAACGGGTGGCGCAGGTTTCATAGGCTCGCATGTGGTGCGCCTATTCGTCACCAAATACCCCGAATACAAGATAGTGAACCTGGATGCCCTCACCTATGCAGGCAACCTCGAGAACCTGAAAGACATACAGGATGCCCCGAACTACATATTTGAGAAAGCCGACATCACCGATGCGGCACATATCAACCGCCTGTTCGAACAGTACAAGTTCGATGGGGTGATACACCTGGCCGCCGAAAGCCATGTGGACCGCTCTATACTGGACCCTAATGCTTTTATACAGACGAATGTGATGGGCACGGCCAACCTGCTGAACGCGGCCCGCACCCTGTGGAAGGACAATATGGATGGCAAACGCTTCTACCATGTGTCTACCGATGAGGTATACGGCTCACTGGGCGAAGAAGGTTTCTTCCTGGAGACCACTCCATACGATCCCCAGTCGCCCTACTCTGCCTCTAAAGCAGCTTCTGATCACCTGGTACGCGCATATGGTAATACCTACCACATGCCCTTCGTTATCACCAACTGTTCCAATAACTATGGCCCCAACCACTTCCCCGAGAAGCTGGTTCCGCTCTTCATCAACAATATCCGCAACAACAAGCCACTGCCTGTATATGGCGATGGCAAGTACACCCGCGACTGGCTGTATGTGATAGACCACGCCCGTGCTATAGACATGGTGTTCCATGGCGGCCGCAATGGCGAGACCTACAACATAGGTGGCTTCAACGAGTGGCAGAACATAGAATTGGTAAAGCTGCTGTGCAAGGAAATGGACAGCAGGCTGGGCCGCCAGCCGGGCGAATCGGAGAAACTGATAGCCTACATAAAAGACCGCCCCGGCCACGACCGCCGCTACGCTATAGATGCCTCAAAGATCAATAAGGAGCTGGGCTGGTACCCATCGGTGACCTTTGAAGAAGGCCTGAGCAAGACCATTGACTGGTACATGGAGAACCAGGAGTGGCTGGATCATGTAACATCGGGCAACTACAAGAACTATTACGAAACTCAATACACACACAGATAATGAAAGGCATTATCCTCGCCGGCGGTTCCGGCACACGGCTTTACCCCCTTACTATAGCTGTTAGCAAGCAGCTGATGCCCGTGTATGACAAGCCAATGATATACTATCCATTGTCTACACTGATGCTGGCCGGTATCAACGAGATACTTATCATCACCACCCCCGAAGACCAGCCTGCTTTCAAAAAGCTGCTGGGTGATGGCAGCCAGATAGGTTGCCGGTTCGAGTATGTGATACAGCCCAAACCCGAAGGTCTTGCACAGGCATTCATACTCGGTGCCGATTTCATAGGCAACGACCCTGTGGCACTGGTGCTGGGCGATAATATATTCTACGGCTCGGGTATGGGCACCCTGCTGCGCAATAAGGTGAACCCCGATGGCGCAGTGGTATTTGCCTACCAGGTACACGATCCTGAGCGTTATGGCGTGGTGGAGTTCGACAAGAGCTTCCGTGTACTGAGCATAGAAGAAAAGCCCCTAAAGCCGAGATCGAACTATGCCGTACCCGGCCTTTATTTCTACGACAATGATGTAGTGGCCATATCCAAGGCCATAAAGCCATCGCCCCGCGGCGAGCTGGAGATAACCGATGTGAACAAGGTATACCTGGAAAAAGGCAAGCTGGAAGTAGGCGTGCTGGACCGTGGTACTGCCTGGCTGGATACCGGCACCTTCGACTCGCTCATAGAGGCAGGCGAATTCATAGAAGTGATAGAAAAGCGCCAGGGCCTGAAGATAGGCTGCATAGAAGAGATAGCCTACCGCAACGGGTGGATAAATGATGAGCAGATGGAAAAGCTGGCTACCCTCTATATGAAGAGCGGATACGGCATGTACCTGAAGAAGCTCATAGGTACGTTATAGGCCAAGTAGTATTTCCCCACATATCTTTAGCCCGGTCATGTAGTCTAATGACCGGGCTGTCTTTTGTAATACATTGATCATATCAGATACCGGTCATGCTATCGTCTACCCCGCTACAGTTGACCGCTTTCTCGGTAACTGTTTCTCCTATGCAAACAGAAACACATAATATCGTTCGGATCTGTGTTATCTTCAAGCATGTTCATATCTAATTGAATGGTTAAAAGCAACTAAATGAAAAGTATAGGACCGTTGCTCCTCATGTTGGTCACAACTACAATGTATGCCAATAAAGCGGACAGCCTGAAAAAGGTGTTATCAGGCATTGACAACAAACAAATGCATGCACACATTGTACTTGGTATAGGAGATGCCTACGATGATGAGAAAAAACATGATACGGCTGTATTCTATTATAATAAGGCAGTGGCCGAATTCAGTGTGCTGAAACTTGATACCCTTGTGATGCAGACGCTGTTCAGCGAAGCACAGTCACTAAAAAAAGCGGGGAGACATACCGAAGCACAAGAGCGCTATGAACAAGCCATAGCGATAGCAAAGCGGTCAGGCCGTGTTCAAGATCAGATACGTTACCTCTATAAGTCTGCCGGGCTGTATGAAACACAGGGATATTACCACTTATCGGCAGACAGGTATAAAGAAACCATAGCTCTTGCGGATCTGAACGGTATGAAAAGCGACGAGGCGAATATATACAACCGCCTCGCCTGGGTATATAACATGCTGGGTGAACATGAACGTGCTATCACCAGCATAACAGAAAGTACACGCATATACGATTCGCTGAACGATGTATCGGGTGTTTTGGGAGCGTATAACTCGCTTTCTGTGATTTATAGTAAACAAAAACGTTACAATGAGGCACTACACTACGCAATGTTGACCGATTCGCTTACAAAGGTCGCCAAACTCACGACCATGAACGCTTTGGCCAACATGGCGATCATATACAAGAATATGGGTGAGTACGAAAAGTCGGCAAGTATAAGCCGGAAGATACTTGAAAGTGACCTTGAAGATAAATTTACTGTAATGTGCGTTCACTCGAATCTTATAGCTCCTTTGGCAGCCCTTGGCGACCATAAAGGAGCGAAAGAACACTTCAGAAAGTGCGAAGAAATGAACCGGAGGTTGTTCCAGGACGTTTTCGTGCATATAGAGAACAACAAGGAAATGGCAAAGGCAGAGATGATAGCGGGGCGTATGGATTCTGCCCTGCGTTTTGCGCATACCTATGCCGCGCTGTGCAAGGAACACAATATGCTGAACGATGAGTACAAAGACTGCTATACGCTGCTGGCAGATATTTATAAAAAGAAAGGAGACATAGACAATGCACTCCGCTATATGAAAGAATTTGTTGACCTGCAGGATACTCTCTTTCGTAAAAGCAGGAACAATGAGCTTGCCGAAGCCGAGATCAGGCTAAAACTGGTCGATAAGAACCGAACATTAGATGTACTGGTAAAAGAGAATGAACTGCATAAGGTAAAAGGTGAACGACTGGCCATTTTAATGGGGCTTGGCGGACTGGTAGTGATAATTGGAGCAGGTAGCTACAGACGCACATTGCGCAAGAACGCGCAGCTGAAAAAGCAGAAACAAATAATAGACGATCAGCTTTCGCAATTGGCCATAGCATCGGAGATGAGATCGAAATTCTATGCAAATATGTCGCATGAGCTGCGCACGCCTGTGACGCTACTGTCGGGCATGCTGGAGCTGATGAAGAACGAGGGGGATAGCAGGCGACCCGAAAAACTGGATATAGCCTACAATAACAGTCGTAAACTGCAATACATGATAGAGGAGATACTGGACCTCTCCCGGCTGGAAAAAAGCGAAACAAAGCTGAACATGCGGTCTGTTGTGGTCGCTCCATTACTAAGGCGTATCGTATTTACGTTCGAGTCTTTCATTCAGAAAAAAGGACTGGAGCTGGCATATGCCGACGACAGCATCACAGGTCTGCATATACAGGTAGATGAGAACAAATTCGAGAAGATCATCAACAACCTTATTTTCAATGCCATAAAATTCAATAAAGAAAAAGGCAGCATTGCTGTAAAGGCATACCGGGCAGGCAATGCCCTGTACATAGAGGTAAGGGATACAGGTGTGGGCATTTCAGAAAAAGACGTGCCATATATATTCGAAAGGTTCTATCAAAGCTCATCGGGAAAGAATGCTGAAGGTGTTGGCATAGGACTTTCACTGGTAAAAGAATTTACGGAGCTGCTCGGCGGCACGGTAAATGTCACCAGTACCCCGGAACATGGTAGTGTGTTCTCTTTGAGCTTCCCGCTGGCCGAGCCTGTGATATCGCAGCATGTAACAGAGGACCCGCATGGCGATATGCCGCAATGGCAGTTGCCTGTAGATGGCTGCAGTGTGCTTATAGTAGAGGACAACGCAGAAATGAGGTACTATCTGAAAGAGATACTGGGTAGCAAAGTAACTATAGCCGAGGCGAACAATGGTGTAGAAGCATTGCACTGGCTGGAAAACAATACACCCGACCTTATCATTTCCGATATTATGATGCCGCAGATGGATGGAGAGGAATTCGTGGCCATGCTGAAGAGGACAGATACATTAAGAAAAATACCCGTTATTATGCTTACCGCCCTTGCGGCAAGCGAGCGCCAACTGGCCCTTTTACGGCTGGGTGTGGATGATTATATAGTAAAACCTTTTAATGCCGAAGAGTTGCAGGCAAGGGTCTATAACCTACTGAACAACTATGCGGCACGCAAGGAATTTATATTGCAGTCGGCCGAGCCGGACGATATACAGGCAGAAAGCCCGGAGGCCGACGAGTTTCGCCGGAAAGTGACGGAATTCGTATTGAGCCGGTTAAAGCGCTCGGATGTTTCGGTATACGACCTTGCCTATGAGCTGGCTATGAGCGAACGCCACCTGCACCGCACTGCCAGGTCGCTTACCGGGTATTCTCCCTCGCAGCTCATAAAAGAGGTAAAACTGCAAAAGGCTTATGAACTATTACAGAGTGGAGAAATAAACAAGATCGATGACGTGGCCCGTAGAGTAGGCTTTGAAAAGGCCAGCTATTTCTCTCAGCAGTTCTTTGATCGGTTCGGGAAACGGCCTTCCGCATTCTTGTGATATACTGATTCATTTACATGCGAATGCCCTCTCGTAAGTCCCTTTTTATGTTCAAAATGTGGGCGAAGTAATGTTTCGACGACCAAAATTTGGTCATTTTTTTAAGTGAATTGCGTTTTTTGTACTTTTTAATTGGCTGTTATCTAATTAACTGCATCTGCATGTCCGATTTGTGGCTGTTCTTGTCGGGTTTGGGGCAACGTGGCAGGGTATCATTGCAGCATCACTTCAAAAAACGAACAGATCAGTTATGAAACACATCAATGAGCATTCAAAACCGCTGCGTAGCAGTTGGCGGTTATTGTCAGTATTACTGCTACTGCAATTCTGTATAAGCAGCGCCCGTGCGCAAGATACCTGCAACAAATGGGATGCACTGGGTGGCGTAGGTTTTTCTGACGGCACGGTTTCGGGGGCCTCATTATACATAAGCCACCAGGGCGAGCCCTATGTGGCTTATAGAGATGCCGCAAATGGCAACAAGGCTACCGTGACCCATTTTGCTGCCAATAGCTGGAAAGATCTGGGGTATAGCGGCCTTGACCCCGATGTGGTAGATAACCCCAGGATAGCCCCCCATGGCTCGATAGTGTATATGGTATACCGCAGGAGTATTGATAATTTACCCAGGGTGGCCATGACCACCGGCTCTGTATGGACCATGCTGAACAACACAGGCATCTCTACCGGGGCCGTGGCCGATCACCAGATCGCGCTTACCAGTACGGGCACCCCCTATATAGCATATGAGGACGTAGCGAACAGCAACAAGATAACAGTAAAAAAATATAATGGGTCGGGCTGGACCACAGTGGGTACAACGGGGTTCTCCAGCGGCGCTATAAAGACCCTGGACCTCTTCATAGATGCCAGCGACTCTGTATGGGTGTCTTATATAGACATACCGGCAGGTAATATCACCGTTGTAAAAAAATACCGTGGTACCAGCTGGGTGCAGATAGGTAATACCAGTACGGCATCATCGCCCTGGACCGGACTACCGCAAAAAAGTACTTCGTTAGCTGTGCACAACGGCATTCCATATATAAGTATGGCGCCCGACCCCACTTCCAACCCGACCTATGGAGGTGCTGTACTCAAGTATACTGGCGCCGCATGGTCAATTGTCGGCTATTTTGCCATCAACTTGTCGGTGGCCCAGCATAAAATAGCGATAAACGGTTCCGGAATACCTTATGTAGCCTATTCGGACGAGGATGATAAACATCTGACAGTATCGCGCTACAACGCTACTACCGGCGATCTTGATGTGATAGGCGGAGCGAACCTGTCCAACGGTGCTACCGGTGCCATCGATCTTGCCATCAATGGCAGCGGAGTTCCTTATGTGGCTTACAAGGATGTCCCTAATAGCAACAAAATGACAGCAAGAGTACTCACTACTACGACAGTGGCTGCCATAACCGGTTCCGATATGCTTTGCGTAGACAATACTATAATGCTGAGCGATGCCACATCGGGAGGCTCATGGAGCAGCTCTGACCCTGCTATCGCCAGTGTAGATATGTATGGGCTTGTTACCGGTGTGTCGGATCACTACTTGCCTGTGACCATATCTTATACTAAAAACAGTTGTGCGGTCACACATGACGTGTTAGTGGGCCCCAAGGTGATCATCACAGGCGATAAGCGTATATGTGTTGGCTCTGAAGGCACACTATCTTGCGACTACTCCGGCACCTGGACCACTGCCAGCAGCAAGATAAGCATGCCGACCACTACAGGGTATACGGCCGCAGTAGCAGGTGTCTCTACCGGTACAGCACGCATCACTTTTACCTCCGACTGGGGAGGTTGCGTTGTACGGCCTGTTATCACGGTGTCGGCCGTGCCAGGAGAAATAACCGGCATAAAGCCTTTGTGTGCCGGAGGCTCGTCCATAACACTGGCCAATAGCGTTCCCGGGGGTATATGGCGCGTTGATACAAGCTCTGGCATAGATGCTTCTATCAGCGGCAGTGGAGTGCTCACACCCGGCACAGTAACAGGGTTGGTCAACATATTCTATAGCACGGGCGACCCGGGCATTTGTGCCGCCTATGCCTATACCTACGTCAATACTCCACCCGGCCCCATCACCGGCAATGCACCGATATGCCCGGGCTCTTTAATAGCGATCAGTGTAGCCAATACTAATGACGAGGGAGGTACATGGAGCAGCAGCAATACGGCAAAAGCAACAGTTACATCTCCATATTACCCGTGGGAAGCACACCTAGTGGGCATATCGAGCGGCACTGCTGTTATCACTTACAAGAATGGGGAAGGGGCCGTGTGCAGATCTACTGTAGTAGCTACCGTGTATCCGGTGCCTGTTATCTCCGGGCCGGCATCGTTCCCGTCATCGGGCACGGCAACGCTCACATGCAACATACCGGGTGGCACATGGTCGAGCGATGCTTCCTGGCGCATCTCTATCAATAGTACTACGGGTGTTATGTCGTGGGGAGGCGTTTCGTACGGTAGCGCTAGTATCCAGTACACAACGCCTACAGGGTGTTATGCATCCAAGACAGTAACTGTTATTGCATTGCGCAATGGTGAAAATAGCCTGGAAGAGCGCCCCACGGATGGCATACAGCTTTACCCCAACCCCAACAATGGCGCATTTACCCTTTCCGGCACATTGCCCGGCACCGGCAATGGGGCCGTAAGCGTGACGGTGACCGATATACTGGGCCGCACAGTGTATACCGATGAGCTATATGCCGTAGCCGACAGGATAAACAAAGAGCTTAAGGTCATGAATACCCCTTGTGCCGGAATGTATCTGCTTACATTGTCTTCGGACAATGAAAAGAAGGTCATTCGATTTACGATAGAATAGACCTATCGACCATGTTAATGGTGAGCAAGGACCGCGAAGTGCGATCTCTTGCTCACCATTTTTACCTTATTGAAAGGTGCGAGAGAAGCGTGGTATAGACGGTTGTCCATATGGCTTGTTTTGGAACGTCAACAGGCGCCCACACCTTATAACTATGCATATACGATCAAGAGACGGTTAGACCGTATTCTCGGGTATTTTGAATTCAACTTGGATGATCCCGTTGATCCTACAGCCCTGTTGAGGAGGTAAACCCATTATATCGTCCTGAAGCAAGTTACTGTAGCGATTTATAACAGCATTCACACATACGAAAAAAGCGCCCGAATAGGACGCTTTTGTGTTTGGTAGCGGAGAGAAGGGGACAACTTTCGAACTTTTTCTTGGTAAGGATTTGGCCGCGGTAATTCAATTTAATGTGTAGAGCATTTCTTGTTGCGAGTTCTCATAATTAATAAGGAACATCAAAGTATTTTAGTCACCCTTATTTTCAAGTTGCTTTCGCAGGTTTGTGAAAGTTTCGTACGGACCCTTTGTTAAAAACATATTTGTTACCCATGCTGGCACTGTTCCTCCGGGGTCTGCCTGTGCACTGTATTCTATTTTCATTGTACCGGAGAGGATTGTTGATACTCTCCATGTTACTTCTGATGCAGGCACGCGTACAACTCCACTTTTTAAGGGAACCATATTTTCGATACTATGAGCGGTCATGATCAAAGTGCCGGCGACAGTATCTAACACCAATTTCATTTGCATCACTACGTCTCTATTGCTTAGCGGCCAGGGCATTTTCTTTTCCGTATAATATATCAACTCGTAATTGTTCAGACGTTTTACTATACTTGCCGAACTTGTGCTATATACCCAG
>NZ_BAABFA010000002.1:0-1972 GCF_039540515.1 Nemorincola caseinilytica
CCCGAACCGTGGTATGTTCTCGGTGCGTGGCACTGTGGGCAGTGGGCTGACGGGCGAGGTACCTGTGGACATCACGAACGTGCTGGGCCAGGTGGTGTACAGTGGTAGGGTAAAAGTGAAACAGGGCATGATAGATGCACAGGTGGTGATGGACAGTGAGCTTGCCAATGGCATGTATATGCTGACGCTGCACCTTGTGGACGGCAGGCGCACGATACACTTCGTGATGGAGAAGTAGGAAGCACTAACATAAGCAACAATAGCAAGGGGCGCTGTACAGAAGTACGGCGCCCCTGTTTGTTATGTGGCAGTATATAGCGGGTTTGCCACGGCCTGCAGCTATGCCCCGGGCCATATGCAGGCCTCGCAAAGACGTGGGCTTTTTATTTCGTTTTTGGTGAGGTTGTCATGACCTGTGGCTATACACTGGGTTATTTGCAGGTCTCGCAAAGCAGCACAAAACCCGGCCAAAGAATATTCTGTCGTAATTTAGAACTATGAATAGGGTGGAACATAGCGTAAGGGGGGCCTTTTGCAAGGGGCTCTTAGGTTTTGCTATTGTTCTATTGTGTATATGTGCTGCGGCAATAAAGAGCAGTGCGCAGTTGCCCACTATTCCGCGAAAGGGTAGTAAATATCAGCAGTTCGTACCTCGAGGTTATACACTTTTGCAGAAGGCCAATGGTGACCTGAACGGAGACGGTAAGGGAGACATAGCGCTGGCCGTGGGCCGCCTGCGCATATCCGACACTTGTGAGCGATGTGCCTATGAACGGCTGGTGATAGTGATAAAGGGAGCAGCGAAAAAGGGCTATGAGCTACTGGCAGTGAGCCCGCATGTGATAATGTGCAGCCGCTGCGGCAATGCAGGCAGGGATCCCTTTGTATGTGTGAAAATAGAGAAGAACGACCTGATAGTGGAGCAGGAGACGGCAGGTGGCAGCTCGTGGACGTGCACGCGAACTTTCAGGTATATAGATAAGGATCTGTACCTGGCCCACCTGACGCATAACAAATGGTATGACCATGGCTACTGCGATTCGCTGGATGATAACAGGGATATGGAGCATACCGACCTGGACCTGATAACAGGACGGCGCTACAGGAAGACGATATCTCTGAACTGTGAGCTGATAGCCGATGATGTAGATAGCGTGGAGGTACGACCGCTGATAAGGCTGGAACGCTATATAGGCCGGTATTTCGATAGCAGGGAATAGATGGTGATGGATGCCTGGGGCCCCTTTGTTTTGCCTGCCTATGCCCCTGATAATGGGCTATCTGTTAAAACTATGTGTAATGGTATCGGTGTATGAGATAGTAACCGCTAACTGTTTACTTTTGGCGATCAAATGAGTATCAAGGTCAAGATCGTCAACGATCCGGTATATGGTTTCATACGTTTTCCTGAGGCAGAACTGCTGCAGGTGATAGACCACAGGTGGTTCCAGCGGCTGCGCAGAATAAAGCAGATGGGCCTTGCGGATTTCGTATATCCCGGTGCGGTGCATACCCGTTTTGCGCATTCGCTGGGGGCCTGCCATCTTGCAGGCAAGGCCATGGACGAGCTGAGGGCCAAGGGGATAGACATAAACAAGGATGAATACCTGGCGGCGCGCCTGGCGGCCCTGCTGCACGATGTGGGACACGGGCCCTACTCGCACTCGCTGGAGCGGGCGCTTGTAGGCGGGCTGTCGCACGAGGTGCTGTCGCGGCTGATAATGAGGCGCATGAACGAGGAAATGGGCGGCATGCTGGATTCGGCCATTGCTGTCTTCAACCGCTCTTACCCGGCGCAGTACCTGCATCAATTGGTATCGAGCCAACTGGATGTGGACCATAAGTGTTCGAAAGTCGTTATGGTGATTTATTCATCTTTGTTGGATCCCCTCCACACAGGAGTACTATTTCTTTTATTAATTCCTCTTCGAGGTCTAGAGCGAATTTTAGTTTGGTGATCTTATACCCCGTC
>NZ_BAABFA010000003.1:0-5982 GCF_039540515.1 Nemorincola caseinilytica
CGAACCTGTTGCGGGGCTGCTGCTGCTCCATGTACCACCTGCTACTGTGTTGGCCAGTGTTGTAGTGGCATTCTCACAAACGGCTGCTACGCCGGTGATGGGAGTAGGAGTGGTGTTCACGTTCACGGTATGAGTCACATAGCAGGTAGGGTTCACCATATAGGTGATGATGGCCGAACCTGTGCTCACACCCGTTACAAGCCCTGAAGCGTTGTTAACTGTAGCTTTTGCGGTAGCGCTTGAGCTCCAGAGGCTTCCGCTTTTTGGGTGGCTGAGCTGTATTGTATTGTCCACACAGGTGTTTGTAAGACCGGTGATGGCGGCCAGTGGTTCTACGGTCACTGTTTTGGTGACATAGCAGCCGGTGCCGGGCATTGAGTAGCTGACGATAGCAGTACCTGCTATAATGCCAGTTGTCCTGCCGTAGTTGTAAGCGTTTGGAACTACCTGTGCCACGGTCGCAATAGAAGTATTGTTCGTGGTCCAAACGCCACCCCATACTGTCTGAGTGAGTATGATGGAAGAGTTGGGGCAAACAGTTTCCGGTCCGTATATGGTATCAGGAGTAGGGTAGATGGTCTCTGTCCTTGTCCTGTAGCAGCCATTAGGCATAGTGTATGTTATTTCTATAGAACCGGGATAGGTAGCGCCGAGTACTTTGTGGAATGCGCTTACAAGTCCGTTCTGGTCCAGTGTGGTATAAGTAGTGTCTGGTGTAGACCACACACCACCGGGTGTACCATTATCGAGGTCTACAGAGAAGTCGGTACAAACGGCCGAGTAACCTGTGAAGTAGCCTATAGGCAGTACGGTCACATCTACAGTGTCAGGCTCGCTTGAGCAGCCATATACGTTGAAGCCGATAACGGTATAGCCTACTGTTACAGTAGGTATGCCGGTAGAAGGCGTAGCGGTAACGGGCGCAGAAGAGTAGGTAGTAGAAATGCCATTGTTCGCGCCCCACAGGAAAGCACCTGCGCCACCTGTAGCAGAAAGCGTCACCGACTCGCCATTACATATAGTGTCATCCGAGGTTGATGCGCTAACATAGAAAGGAGGAGCCTGAGTGAGCGATCCTGAGGTAGAAGCGGTACATCCGTTGTTGTCGGTAACGGTGAAAGAGTATGCTCCTACGTCCATGCCGGTATGATTGCCGGTATTGTAGTAAGGGGTGGTACCACCTGTGGCCGATACGACCGTGCTGCCGGTAACGCCCTTGTTACAAAGTATGTTGAAGCTATTTACTGCTATCGCAGGTGTATTGGAAGCTACGAGTACGGCTGGTTCTGTGATGGTTCCCGATACGGTAGATGTACAACCCTTATTGTCTGTAACGGTATAGCTGTATGGTGCAGGAGAGAGGCCGCTGAAAGTGCCTGTGCCGGTATATGGTGATGTTCCGCCTGTGGCTCCTACTATCACCCTTCCATTGTTCTCGCCATTGCAGCGCACATTGGTCACAGACTTGGTGGCCACTAGTTGTGAGGGCTGGCCCACAGTGCCTGAAGTGGTAGATGTACATCCGTTGTTGTCGGTAACGGTATAGCTATAAGGGCCGGCATATTTATCGGTAAAGTTGCCGGTGCCTGTGTAGGGCGATGTTCCGCCTGTGGCGCTTACCACTACGCTGCCGGTATTGCCGCCAAAGCAGGACACATTGGTAACACTGCTGGAGGCGACGAGGCCACCTGCAGGTTGTGTAACGGTAGCCGATTGGTTGGATACACATCCATGAGCATCGGTAACAGCGAAGGTGTAAGTGCCTGCCACAAGGCTGCCGAAAGTGCCGGTGCCTGTATATGGAGTGGTGCCGCCCGTACCGCTGATGGTAACGCTACCTGTATTGTTGCCGAAGCAGAGTACATTGGTAACGCTCTTTGAGGATACGAACTGTGTAGGCTGGGCTACTGTGCCCGAGGCTACAGAAGTACAGCCATTATTGTCGGTAACGGTATAGCTGAACGAACCGGCTGAGAGGTCGGTGAAGTTGCCGGTGCCTGTATATGGCGTGGTGCCGCCTGTGGCGCTTACCAGTACACTACCGTTGCTCTCACCAAAGCAGTTCACATCGGTAATGGTCTTGGATGCTACGAGTGCTGCAGCGGGCTGGGTAATAGTGCCCGAAACGTTCGATGTACAACCTTTATTATCGGTCACGGTATAGCTATAAGGGCCTGCTGCCTTACCGGTGAAGTTGCCGGTGCCCGTATATGGCGAGGTGCCACCCGTAGCTGTGACCGATACGCTACCTGTGCTACCACCATTGCAAAGTACATTGGTGACGGTGGTAGATAGGGTGAGGGCAGCAGCGGGCTGCGATATGGTGGCAGTGCCTGTTACCGATCCGCAACCATTGCTTACCGTATATGTATAAGCACCCGCAGGCACATTGGTAAGGCTGGCCGTAGTGGCGCCATTGCTCCACGCCCATGTGAACGGTGTGCTGCCACTCACATTGGGCACTATGCGGCCAGTAGTGGCTCCGTAGCAGTTTACGTTGGTAACGGCGGCTGCCGATGTGATGGTCACAGGGTCGCAGTTCTCTTCAAAGGTAGCATTGACGGTATGTGCCGCAGCAATGGCCGAAAGTGTATAGGTGGTGACAGCGCCTACGCTGCTGCCATCAAGGGTCACATCCAGTACATGATACCCCGATGCAGGGGTAATGGTATATACTTGTGTGCTACCCTCGCAAAGTGTGCTATTGCCATTGGGAGATATACTGCCATGCGCACCTGCCGATGAGGTGATAGTATATGATCCGCCATGACCGTATTTATACACTTCTGCCTTGTAGAACATAGAGCTTATGCGGCTGAAGGCGGCATATAGGGTGCCATTGCTCATAGCTATCGCAGGTCGTTGGTTCACCGCACTGCCGGTAAAACTTGCATTGCCTAGCGTTACCCAGTTGCTTCCATCGAATTTTTTAACGGTCAATTTCTCGTCGGCCGATAGGTCGGCATACGATACTATAGGCTTCCCGTTCGCATCCAGTATCATTGCGGGTTTAAGAGGCTGTACAAAGCCGTTGCTCCCTACGCCTTCCCAACTGCTGCCATTGTATTTCCTTACCGAATAGCCATTGCTGGCGCTGCCATCTATAAAGCCCACATAAGGTGTGCCCGTATTGTCCAGTTTTATTGTTACGTCTTCTGCTGCACCCGCGCCTGCAGCTATGCCCCTGCTGCCTACCAGCGACCATGTACTGCCGTTATAGCTCATTACGCTTGCGCCATTGGTAGTTCCCGCATCGGCAAAGGCTATGTAGGGTGTGCCTGTGCTATTGAACGCCATGGAATAGAATGATGCCGATGATGGTGTGAAAGACATGCTTACTGTTACCCAGTTCGTGCCATCGAATCTCTTTACATACTGTGTAGGCGAGGCGGGTACATCATTATATACTACCCACGGCATGCCGCTGCCGTCTATCGCTAATGCAGGGTATGCGGCCTGGTATGCAGATACCGGTTCTCCGCCTACAACATACCAGCTGGTGCCATTATAGCTCATCACTGTACCTCTTCCGCTGCTGGGTACATCGCAGAAGAAGAGGTATGGTTTGCCGGCATTGTCTACTGCCAGTTGCAGGTCCGATACTCCATTGGTCGTAGCAAAGTCATCACCTATTATCGTCCATGATGTACCGTCATATTTTTTTACTATGGCCCTGTTCCCGTTATCCTGATCCTTGTATGCCATGTACAGGTTCCCGCTGTTGTCAGACACCATGCCCTGCACATTGGCTATGCCCGGCGACAGAGGTTCGGCACTGGTAGACAGCCAGTTGAGACACGAAAGCACCGAAGTGACATTCGTAGTGACCGTAGTGGCGCATGTGCCGTTGGCTACAGTGTAAGATATTTTTGCCGTACCGGGTGTTACGCCTGTTACCACACCTGTGCCGCTTATTGTTGCTACGGCCGGTGCAGACGATATCCAGGTGCCACCGGGAGTGCTATTGGAAAGTGCGGTGCCTTCTTCGGTATATACGGTAGTGGGGCCTGCTATCGGCATCAGGGTGGGGTATGTGTTCACCGTAACGGTGGTACTGGCCACGCAGGTGGGCGTTATCTGGTAAGATATCTCGGCATTGCCGCCGCTATTGCCCGTCACTATACCCGATGTACCCACACTGGCCACCTCGGGTGCAGTGCTGCTCCATACACCGCCATAGTACGAATTGGTAAGTGTGGTGGTGTTGCCATTACATACCGATGCCGTACCACCTATGGTAGGCGCTGTGGGCTGCAGCCTGTACACCTGCATCTTGCTGGTGTTGCCCAAATGCGATAACACCCAGGGTGCACCATTGCTGCCTATGCACATGGTAGTACTTGCATAGTATGTGTATGGCGCCGATGCTGGGTTCAGACCAATGAATTCCCAGTAGGTGCCATTGAATTTCCTTACCGTAACATCAGATAATGGAGAATTCAGGTCTTCGTATGCTATATATGGAACATCGTTCGAGTCCAGCGCAAGGCTTGCATTGCGGTTTATATCCTTCATGCCTACCGAGGTCTCTGTCCAGCTGCTGCCATCGTATTTCCATACCTTCAGTACATTGGGATGCGGAGTGAAGTGTGAATTGGCCATATACAGCGTGCCACTCTCCGAAGAGATGAACGATGCATTGGCGGTCATTCTTTCTGAGAAGAATGGACTGCCCACATATTCCCATGATGTACCGTTGAATTTCATTACACTTCCCTTGCCATAGTCTGCAGTGACGGGGCCATTATAGTCCCCAAAACTCACATAAGGTGTGCCGCTGCCATCTACTGCCAGGTTGTGCGTGTTCCCGCCTACGTTCGTGAACCCTTCACTGCCCAGTAGTACCCATGATGTACCATTATACTTCATAACAGTAAGCCTGCCCGATGAGTTCACATAAGCAATGAAAATGGTGCCTGATGAGGAGATCGCGATCTTGACACCATTACTGTTTGAAGGTGTGAATTCCGCACTGCCCACCAATACCCAGCTTGTGCCATTGAATTTCATCACAGAGGCTTTGCTCGTTCCCATTTGTGAATAGGCCACATAAGGCACTCCATTGTGAATAGCTATCATGGGTGTTGCCGTATATGGGGTAAAGCCGGGTGTGCCAACAAATACCCAGTTGGTACCATCGAACTTCTTTACCGATACCTTATAGGCATTGTAGGGGTCGGCGAATGCCACATATGGTGTACTGTCCATCATGGCCATGTGGGCTTTCGTGGTGCCTACATCAACAACGTAGTCACCTGCCCTGTTCCATGAAAGACATTCCTGGCCATAGCTGTTGGTGGGTATAAGTGCAACGCCTGATACCAGCCCCATTATTGCCAGCAGGTATGCGGCACCCCGGAACAGGAGACCTGACCTGTATACTTTCCCTTTTACTTGTGTCGTAGCATTCATTTGCATAGTATGTTGTATTAAATGTTTCCTCATTGATGTGATGCGCAAATAGAGAATGGTCGTGAATTTATACACTCAATAAATGATCGGTAGGTGCTATAGGTATGAAAGGCACTTTTCAGGTGCTGAAATGGCTATTTGTGAGGCTAAAATTACCTATATAAATGAGCGATATTTGCGCAATAACAAATCGATAACACAATGATTGTCAGTGTGTTTTGATGATGGTCGCGAGCATGTATCAAGATCGTAGTGTGCAGGTCCATTACCTAACAATGCATCTTACGAACCGTATCATAACATGGGTCTTAAATATCCTTTCAGACATTTGTTCGTTTTGGGTGCTTATTTTTTGGGTGAGCGATATTTAAGTATGGTTCATAAAAACGAAAAAGGTCCTGAATGTTCAGAACCTTTTTCGTTTTATACTCTTCCTTTTATGGTTTATACACGAGTCTTACAGTTGTAGCATTTCCATCAGATCCCTGGAAGTGGCACATATACATGCCTGCTGCGAGGTCGTAAGGGAGTGCTACAGAAGTAGCAGGTGCTGTCACATCATAGCGGGTT